>NZ_QWKZ01000080.1 GCF_003574085.1 Meiothermus luteus
CCCCTACCCCCGAGGGCCTCATCCAAAGCGCCGGCAGCAGCCCCACGAGCAGCGCCACCAGCAACCCTACCTCCACGCGCCCACCCCCCAGCGGCGCAAAAGCGTCCCCAAGACTGCCCGGGCAAAGACCGGTATGTCCACGCTGGCCATCACCTGAAGGTCCTCGAGCCACCCCGTGGCCTCATCCAAAAAGCGCAGCACCCGCTGGGGCGGGTTCTTCCGAAAAAGCCGGCTGAAGACCCTCTCGCCAGGGGCGTAGCCCCTCTCCAAAAGGTGCAGCAAAACGCTGTCCATGAGGGCGTGGCGGCTCGAGCCAGGAGGGAGAATCGGCCGGCCCGTTTCCCGCAAGGCCTGCGCGATGCGGCGGGTCTGGGCCTGGATGCGCTGGAAGGTGTAGCCCGTGGAGGCCTTGGTGCAACCCCCGGCGGTGCCAATCCGGATCACCCGCGGGCTGGGCCGCCGCGGGAAAGGCGCGTCGGTCATGGGGATAACCCCAAACTCGCTCTCCAGAACCTCGTAGCGCCCCACCCCCAGCACGTCCTCCAGGTACTCCCTCAGGCCCTGGTCGTAGGCCTCAGGGGGCAAAAGGCGGGGGGAAAACAGGGTGTACTCCACCAGGGCGGTCTGGGCATCAAAGGGCAGCACATAGCCAAAGCACGCCGGCCCCCGCTGGGGCAGGCGAAAGTCCATCAGGACGGCGGCCTGAGGGTCAAAAACCGGCCCGGAGGTGCGCACCACCCAGCCCTTGAAGTGCTGGAGAAGGTGGTGGTAGCGGGGGCTGGGCGGTGGGGGCTGGTACAGGCTGCTGAAGACCCACCGGCCCCAGTACACCCGGCCCTCCTGCTCCACCCAGGGACCCTGCTGGTCCTCCCCTATGCGGCTAACCTCACCGTAGCGCAGGGTGAGCTGGGGCTGGCCGGAGATCCAGCGCTCCATGTGGGCGTAGAAGTCGCAGCTGCGGATCATCTTGTAGGCGTAAGGGGCAATGCTAAGGCGCAGGGCCTGGCCCTCCCCGTAAAACCAAAGGTGCTCCCAGCGGCGGAAGACCAGGGGTTCAAAGGAGCCTGTCCCCGTTTCCCAAAAGCACCAGGTGCGGTCGTTCTTGGTCTTGGGGGCCCGCTCGAGCAGGAGCACCCGCCCTTCCACCCCTGCTTGCACCAGATGGTAGGCCAGGCTAAGCCCCGCCGCACCCGCGCCCACCACGATATAGTCGTAGCGCTCGCCCACCTATTTATAGAGATTAGGCCACCCGGTGCCCGACGCATGGGCGGGGGCTACAAACCCAGTCTCGTTATGATAGGCGTTATCCCCACGTTGTGCCCTCTAGGCTGGCCCCGCCCACCCTTAACCCAGCCCGGCCGTAGGCCTTGATGGGCAGGGATGGGGGGATAACGCTATGATTACGGGGAAAACCCTACCTTGAGCGACAACGCCGGTGCCCACCGGCCCGCGGAGTTCAGATGAACAGGCTCAAGACCTGCCGTGCGTGTGGCGCCGGGGAGCTTCTTGGCTTCCTGAGCCTGGGGCGGATACCGCTGGACAGCCTGCGCAGCCCCCACCAGCTCGGTGCGGTGGAAAAACGCCCGCAGCTCGAGCTGGGCTTCTGCCCCCGCTGCGGACTGGTCCAGCTCCTGGGTCAAGCCCAGGAGGCCCTTGAAACCGAGCCGGTCTACAAAGACTGGCGGGCCCTACTGGCGCAGATGGGAGTCCAGCGGCCAAAGCAGGTGCTGGCCCTGGAGGGCTGCCCTCTGGAGTTCCTCCGCCAGCTCGAGCAGAAGGGTGCCCGGGTGCTCTACCTAGACCCCCACCCCGAGCGCAGCCAGAGGGCCCTGAACCGGGGCATCCCCACCCGCCGGGTGCGCTTTGACCACACCCTAGGCCTCCAGCTCAAGGAGGAAGGCTTCCAAAGCGACCTCATCCTGGCTGGGAACCTGCTCGCCTACACCCACGACCCCAACGGGCTGTTTGAGGGTCTTTCCCGGGTGCTGGCAGAGGGGGGCCGTGTGGTCCTGGAGTTGCCCCACCTACGCGAGCTGCTCGAGAGCCGCCGCTTCACCCGCTTCAGCCCCTTGCAGCAGCACTACTTTTCGGTAGGGGCGCTCAAACGGCTGGCCCTACGGCATGGGCTTTGGGTGCAGCAGGTAGAGGGGCTCGAGCCGGAGTGGCTGCGCCTATACCTGGGAACCGAACCCGGTGGCCCCGGGGTGGAGCGGTACCTGCAGGAGGAGCGCAGGCTGGGCCTGGAGGAGGCGGCCTACTATCTCGAGTTCGGCTCCCAAGTGGCCGCCCTGCGGGAGGCCCTGCTGACCCTGCTGACCGAGCTTAAGGCCCGGGGCCGCCGGATCGCGGCCTACGGGGCCGGCCCGGAAAGCGCCCTCCTCTTCAACTTCGTCGGGCTAGGGCCGGAGGTGGTGGACTACCTGATAGACCCCGACCCACGCAAGCAGGGGCACTACCTGGCAGGGGTGTACATCCCCATCCAGGGGCCGCAGAGGCTGCTGGAGCGCCCCACCCACTACCTTCTGTTCCCCTATGAGGACCTCGAGGAGGTGAGCCGCTGGCTGCCGGACTACCTAGAAAGGGGTGGCCGCTGCATCGTAGCCCTGCCTTACCCCCGTATTCTGGCCCACCAACCGGCCCGGGTGGCCCCCTAGCCCCTCACCTTCGGGCCACCCAGGCCCGAAACACGCTCCCGTCGTCCTCCCCGTGGCCGCTTAGCCCCAACCCCACCCGCCGGAGCTCCAAGGCCAAGGCTCCAGGGTAGATGTCGGCCAGGGCCCGGTAGAGCACTGGCTCGCCGTCCAAATAGGCCAAAAAGCGATGTCCGTCGCACACCGCTCGCAGCCGTAGGCCCACCCCTGAACCCCGTGGCCTGGGAATCCAGGCCCAGACTGCACGGCGGGGGTCCTCGTAGCCCGCGAAGCGTAAGTAAGCCACCACCCTGAACTCCTCCCCCTCCAGGTCCAAGGCCACCACCAGGTGGTGCTTCTCGTCCTGCCAGAAGCACACCCCAGCCCGGCAACGGGCCTCCCCTCCTTGGGCAGGGAGAACCTCCACCTCTAGGTCGGCCATCCCCAGGTCGGCCCAGGGAACCGTGTACAGGCTGCGCGCGCCCTGGGCTCCTTCCACCCTAATCCCCCCTTCGGCGGGCGCCAGGTTGCCCGGGCCCAAGGTGGGCTCCCAAAACAGCAGCAGCTCCTCGCTGGGGTCGCCCAGGTAAGGGACCAGTACGGTCCGCTGCCCCTTGGGCAGCCGGGGGTGCCCTATGGCCAAGGAGGACGGGAGGTCTACCCGGCGGGGGTGGACCTCCAAATCGGCCCCCAGCCCCACCAAGCCCACCCCCCGGCCGTCGGCCAGGCGCGGCTCCTCCAGGAAAAAGAGGGCGCGGCCGTCTAAGGTAATTCCCAGAGCCTTCCCATCGTCTAGGACCTGCACCCAGCGGGGTGCCCCCGGGTCACCGGGGTAGGGCTCCACGGCCAGCTCGAGCGAACGGCCTCGGTACCAAAGGCACAGGCGGGCCAGCCCACCGCCCAGTTCCAGGGCCAGGTAGTTCTCGGGGTCGTGGTAGCGCCAAAGGAGGGCCGCCGGGGGGGTAAGCCGCAGGTGTAGGAGGCCCCCCGGCTCGGCGGGCTCGAGCAGCATCCCCGGCTTCCCCAACCGCCAGACCCCCCCCAAGGCCGCCCTCCGGCCGAGCTGGGGCTGGGGGTCGGCGGCCAGGGCAGGCCCCCAACCCTGCCACTGCGGCAGGTGGACCACCCGCACGCCGTAGACCCGGGTGTCGGCCCGGTGGCTCCGCTCACCCCCAACGGCCTGGTGAACCCCCGCGTAAAGCCAGCGCGCCACCGGACCATACGGCTCCAGCCCCAAAGGGCGGAGGCTGGGAAGGGCTGGAAGAGAACCGGTGGCCTCCAGCGCCCCCGCGTAGAACAACACCCCCCGCTCCCGCAGGAGCACCAGGAAGTAGATGGGCAGGGCCGGCACCCCTTGCAGCAAGGGGCTTACCCCCTGGCGCTTAGCCGCGCACAACCGGCCGTTGGCCCTGGGGTGGCCCTGCAGCACCAAGGCCGGGCCGGCCTCGAGGGGCAAATCCGGAACCGGCTGGTCAAAAAAGCCCACCGCTAGGCTTTCTTTCAACCCTTCGGCTTGGGCGTTGGCATGGCCGCTGAGCAGAAGGACCCCCAGGGCCAGCCCCCCCCTGTTCTCCAGGGGGCCGTAGGCGATGGACTGCCGGCCCCAGCCCGGCACCCCCAGGGCCGATAGGCGCAGCCCCCCCGCATCCACAGAGAGCCGGGCCTCCACGTCCACCCCCAGCCGCACCGCCCCACAGTCGCTAGGGCTGCCGACCACCTCTCCCGGCCGTACTTGTTGGGAAAAATCATCGCTGACCTGGCTAAGGAGAGCCCTCCTGGGTTTCATGCCCCATGGGGCATTCTGGGGCAGCCCCCGTGACCCCGGCGTAACGCCCAGCCCCCCAGCCAGGAGGCCACAAAGGCTTGGACGTTACCAATCAAAACAAAGGCCCCTCCTCGGACACGGGGCCTTAACCTGCGGGCATAACCCTCGGCCCAGACCTACGCCTGGATGCGGGCCCTGGGGGGCAGCGAAACCTCCTCACTGCGGGCCCCCTGCTGCACACCGATCAGAAAGCTCATCTTCATCATGGCGATGATCTGCTCGGTCTGACCGGCCTTGACCAGCTCATCAATGTATTCGGCCAGCCCAGGTGGAAAGGGCATCTGCTGCAGGGCCTCTCGGTTGGCCTCTACCATCTGGCGAATCCACTCCACAGGCGTCATAGCTGATTATCAATATAGCACTCAACTTTCCTAACATTAGGGTTCTTTGACACTATATCTGCCTTAGGCCCCCCCGCTCGTCGGCCGAGAGGTCGCTCTTCAGCCAGGCCAGCACCGCCTCCGCCGCGGCCAGGTTGGTTGCCAAGGGCACATTGTGCACATCGCAAACCCGCATCAGGGCCTGCACATCGGGCTCGTGGGGCTGGGCCTCCAAGGGATCGCGCAGAAAAATTACCGCCAACACCCGCTCCTCAGCCACCATGGCCCCGATCTGCTGGTCGCCCCCCAAAGGCCCCGAGAGCATCCGGGTCACGCTAAGCCCCACCTTTTCCTGCAAAAGCCGCCCGGTAGTCCCGGTAGCCACCAGGGGAAAACGAGAGAGAAGCCCCTTATGGGTCATGGCGAAGGCCACCATATCGGTCTTCTTGCGGTCGTGGGCGATCAGGGCAAGCGCCTTCATGGACCCCAGATTACCCCAAAGCCCTCCGGCCCTTCCCCAAAGGAAAGCGGTGGGGCAAACTTGGAAGAGGAGCGATCATGGTAGAGGTGCTTTTCTCCCCCAGGCAGTTCTTCCAAACCCTTCAGGCCCGCAAGCCCAACCTGGTACCGCCGTTTTTAATCGTGCTGGCCGCCACCACACTGGCTACCTTGGGGAACCTACTCCTGGTGCGCCTGCTGCCCACCCCGGTTCCCGGGGGATTCACCCTACAGCTCGTAATCGGCCTTCTAGGAGGGGTAGTGGGCGGCATCGCGTTCTGGGGGCTAGGCGGGCTCATCATCCGCTTGCTGGCCGGCCCCGACAGCCGGGCCTGGGAGGTTTATGGCTGGGGCAACGCCCCGGGGCTGCTGGTGGGCCTGGTGCTGCTGCCCGTAGGGGCGCTCTTCCCCATCACCGCCGACCTACCGCCCCTACCCCCGCTCAGCGACACCGAGGCCCTTCAGGCCTGGCAGCGGGCCTACCAGACCGCTGTGGCCTCAGCCCCCGTCAGCCGGGTTGGGCAGGGGCTGGGCCTGTTGAGCCTGGCCTGGTCGCTTTGGGTCATCGCCTCGGGCCTGAGGGTTCTGGCACCCCAAAGGGCCTGGCTGGCCACCCTAGGGGTGGGTGCGGCCTCCTTGGCTTTCACCCTGTGGGGTATTCTGGGCCAGGGCTGAGGCGCTCCTATGAAACGCTGGTTTTGGTGGTTGTTGCTCCTCTCCTTGGGCCTTACCGCCTTCGGCCTGTTGCGGCCCCGCGCCGAGCAAGGTCTGCCGGTGAACGTGGTCCGGGTGGAGCGGGGGGCCTTCGTGCGGGAGGTGCGGGCGAATGGGGTGGTGGAGGCCCGGGTCTACCCCCTCACCTTCACCCGGCCGGGCCGGGTGGCCGAGGTGAGGGTGCGGGAGGGAGAGCGGGTGGAGGCCGGACAGGTGCTGGCGGTGCTCGAGACCGCCGATGAGGCGGCCCGGCTCGAGGCCGCCAAGAAAACCCTAGAGGCCCTGCGGCTCCGGCAGCGGGCCCAAGAAGCCGAATTCCAAAGCAGCCGCGTCCGCCTAGAAAACCAGCTCGAGGAGGCCCAGCGGAGCCTGCGCGCCCTCCAGGAGCTACTGGAGGTCGGGGGGGCGGCCCGGGCTGAGGTGGAGCAGGCCCAAAGGCGGGCCACCGAGCTAAGGGCCCAGCTCGAAAGCTTGTCCGAGGCCCACCGCAGCGCCCAGCTCGAGCTGCTCGCCCAGATGGAGGCCCGCCAAGGCGAGGTGGCGGCCCTGGAACGGGCCTTGGCCCAGTCTGCCCTGAGGGCCCCGGTGGCCGGCACGGTGGCCAGCGTGGGCTACCTGGTGGGGGTGGAAGCAGCCGGGGGTGGGCCCATCCGGTTGGTGGAGGCCGGAAGCCTGCGGGTGCAGGCCCGCCTGGCCGAGGCCGACATCCCCGGGGTGCGGCCCGGGCAACCGGTGCGGCTCGAGCTAGACGCCCTTCCCGGGGAGCCCCTCCTGGGCCGGGTGGAGCGGATGGGCGTTCAGGCCGAGGTAGCCGGGAGCGGGGGCAGCGCGGTGCTTCCGGTGTTTATCCGCTTCCTAGAACCCAAAGCCGAGGCCCTGGCCCGCCCTGGCTTGAGCGTCACCGCCCGCATCACCACCCTGCGCCTGCAAGAGGCCCTTTTGGTTCCTCTGGAGACCTTGGTGGAGGAGGGAGACCAACACTACGTTTGGAAGATAGACGAGCAGACCCGGCGGGTCAAAAAGGTGCCCGTGGCCTTGAGGGCCCGCAACCTCACCCGGGCCGTGGTGGAGGGGATCGAGGAAGGCAGCCTGCTGGTCTCGCTGCCGCCCGAGACCCTGAAGGAAGGACTAAAAGTGAGATACCGCACAGGGGGTTAGGGCGTGGTCCCGGTGGTGGAGATGCAGGGGGTAACCAAGGTCTACCGCTCGGGCAGCGGGGCCCGTACGGTGGAGGTACGGGCCCTCGCGGGTGTGGACCTCACCATACAAAAGGGCGAGTTCGTGGCCTTGATGGGGCCTTCCGGCTCAGGCAAGTCTACCCTGATGCACATCATCGGCCTGCTGGACACCCCTACCGAGGGGGAGTACCGCTTGGGAGGAAACTCGGTGCGGGGCCTGAGCGAGGCCCAGCTAGCCCGCATCCGCAACCGCCGGATAGGCTTTGTCTTTCAGGCCTTCTTCCTGCTGCCCCGGCTCACCGCGCTGCAAAACGTGGCCCTGCCCTTGGTCTACCGGGGCCTGCCCCCGGCCCTCCGGCTCGAGCGGGCCCGAAGGACCCTGGAGGCGGTGGGCCTGGGCGACCGGCTGGACCACCTGCCTGCTGAGCTCTCGGGCGGGCAGAAACAGCGGGTAGCCATCGCTAGGGCGTTGGTCCAGGAGCCCGACCTGCTCTTGGCCGACGAGCCTACCGGAAACCTAGACTCCCGCTCCTCGGAGGAGATACTGGCCCTCTTTGAGAGCCTGCACCAGCAGGGCAAAACCATCCTCATGGTCACCCACGAGCCCGATGTGGCCGCCCGAGCCCAACGGATTGTGCGCCTTCGGGACGGCCGGGTGGTGGAAGGGGGGCGCCCTTGAAGCCACTCTCCCCAGGCGAGGACGGCGGGGGCATGAACCCCCTGGAAAACCTGCGCATGGCCTTTGAATCGCTCTGGGCCAACAAGCTGCGCAGCTTTCTGGCCCTTTTGGGCATCGTGATTGGGGTCTTCTCGGTTACCGCGATGGTCTCACTAGGACAGATGGCCACCGCGGGCATCACCCAAGACCTGGAGGCCATCGCCGGGCGCTCCATCTTTGTCCAGCCCAACTTCAACGAGGGACACGACTTCAGCACCGCCCCCATCCGGGAGGAGGACCTGAGGTCCTTGGAGGGGCTTCCGGCGGTGGTCATTCCTCAGCTCTTCGGCAACCTGCAGTACGAGGCCCGCCCCGGCGAACGCCGCTCCATCCAGCTCCAGGGCACCCCGGGCGACCTTCCCCGGCTTGACCCTACCTTCAAAATCGCTCGAGGCCGCTACTTCACCGAGGCCGAGGCCCGCGGGGGTCTGGCCGTGGCGGTGCTCTCCGACCGGGCGGCCAAAGACCTCTTCCCTGGCCGCGAGGCGGTGGGCCAGGTAGTGCGCCTCTTCTACCCCGGGGGTGGCCGCCTCGAGCTGACCGTGGTAGGAGTGCTGGCCCCCCCTGCCGGCATCTTCGGGGGACTGGGGGCCGCCGCCACGGTCTACGCCCCGATTCCCCTGGTGTGGAACACCTCCCCCACCGCCCGGCGGGGGGAGTACGCCTTCTTGGTGCTCTCGCTCAAAAAAGAGGCCGACGCGGCCCAGGTCAAGCGCCAGGTAGAGCGCATCTTCGAGGCCCGTCACGGCAAGGGCCGCTACCAGATCACCTCCACCGAAAGCTTCCAGGACACCCTGCGCTCCATCACCCGCATCCTGCAGGTCCTGCTGGGGGGCATCGCTGGCCTCTCCTTGCTGGTGGGGGGCATCGGCATCATGAACATCATGCTGGTCTCGGTCACCGAGCGCACCCGGGAAATTGGGCTGCGCAAGGCCCTAGGGGCTACCTCGAGCCAGATTCGCCAGCAGTTTTTGATAGAGGCGGTGGTGCTCACCCTGCTGGGGGGTGTCCTGGGGGTGGCCCTGGCCGCCGGGCTGCTTCTGCTCGTCACCTTGGCGGTGCCCTTCTTCGTCTACATCCTAAGCCCCATCACGGTCCTCCTGGCCCTCGCGGTAAGCGCGCTGGTGGGGCTTTTCTTTGGGGTCTGGCCCGCCGCCCGGGCCGCCGCGCTGAACCCTATTGAGGCCCTGCGCTACGAGTAAAAAAACCAGGGGGCCCTGCCCCCTGGTCCCTAAAGGCCTTGGCCTAGCGGAAGTAGAGCCGGGGCCCGAACTCCAGGCCCAGGGTGAACTGGCTGCTCCCGCTCACGAACCTGATGGACGGCTGGAGCTCCAGGAAGAAGTTGAAGTCACGGGTCACGGGCAGCTCGAGCCCCGCCGCCCCATTCAGATTGAAGGCGGTGGCGCCCCCCGCCTGCAACCCCAGTCCGCCGCCGAAGTAGAAGGGCAGGCTCGAGCCGCGCAGGAAGTAGAGCACGCCCGCCCCAAGGTTGAAGTTGGTGCTGCTCCCGGAAACCCCAAGCCCGAACCCGCCCCGCAGGGCCAGGGGACCCAGAAGCTCCTCCGCCCCCATGCGAGCGCTTACCGAAAGGCCGAAGCTTGGCACCATGCTCAGGTTGCCAGAGGCCACCTCGCCGAACAGGCGGCCTTGGGCCAGGGCCCCGCTGAGCAGGGCCACCGCCAACAAAGCGAAGAGTTTCTTCATACACACCTCCGCGCCTGGCTTTCACACGCCAGACGTCGGGCAATTTAGCACAAAATCCGAAAAGGTCTAAGCCCCCCGCTGCTTAACCTCCGTTGGTACCCCATTAAACGCTTCCTCTAGGACCTTGGCGAGGGAAAGTCAGCAAGCAGACGCCCAAAGCCCCAGCAAGGTTTGACAGGGCCACAGCGGGGCTGCTTAAACTTTCCCCATGCGGTTGCCCCGCAGCATCCTCTCCATCCAAAGCTGGGTCGCCTACGGCCACGTGGGCAACGCCGCCGCGGTCTTCCCCCTGCAACGGCTAGGCTTTGAGGTCTGGGCGATCCACACCGTGCTCTTCTCCAATCACACCGGTTACGGCACCTGGAGGGGCATGCCGCTGCCGCCAGAACACCTGGTGGAGATGGTGGAGGGCATCGCCGAGCGGGGGGCGCTGGCCCAGTGCGATGCGGTGCTCTCGGGGTACATGGGCAGCGCGGGTACCGCGGCAGCCATCCTTTCGGCGCTGGAGCGGGTGCGGGCGCAAAACCCCAAGGCCCTTTTCTGTTGCGACCCGGTAATGGGGGACGTGGGCCGGGGAATTTTCGTGCGCCCCGAAATCCCCCCGGTGCTAGAGGCCCAGGTGCTGCCCCAAGCAGATCTGCTCACCCCCAACCAGTTTGAGCTGGAGCTTCTGAGCGGGCAGCCGGTTCGGAGCCTAGAAGAAGCCCTGGGGGCCGCCCAGAAGCTGCGAGCAAGGATGCGGCCTGGGGGCCCCCGGGTGGTCATGGTGACCAGCCTTTTGCCGAAGGACCTTCCCCCCAATGGCATAGAGACCCTGGCCCTGGGCGAGGAGGGGGCCTACCGCGTGCGCACCCCCTACATTCCCCTCGAGCCCCCCCGCAACGGCACCGGGGACGTTATAGCCGCCTTGTTCCTGGGCCACTACCTCAAGACCGGCCGGCTGGTCCTGAGCTTGGAAAACGCGGTCGCTGCCACCTACCGGCTGCTTTGGCTCACCCACCAGCTCGGCACCCGAGAAATCCAGCTCGTGGCCGCCCAGGAGGAGTACGCCAACCCAAGCCAGCGCTTTCCCGCAGAGCGGGTGGCCTAAGCCCAGGCCCTATAATGGCCGTATGCTGCTCCGCCAGGCCCGCGCCACCTGTCCGTTGGACTGCCCCGACGCCTGCAGCCTGCTGCTCACCATTGATGAGCGGGAAAACCGGCTCCTGGAGGTGCGGGGCGACCCCGCCCACCCCATCACCCAGGGCTTCGCCTGCGTCAAGACCTACCGCTACCCCGAGCGCCAGCACCACCCCCAGCGGCCCCTTTACCCCATGCGGCGGGTGGGCCCAAAGGGCGAGGGCAGGTTTGAGCGGGTGAGCTGGGAGGTGGCGCTGGACGAGATTGCCGAGCGGCTCCGGCAAATCCTGGCGCAACACGGCCCCGAGGCGGTGCTGCCCTACCACTACGCCGGCACCATGGGCCTGATGCAGTACGAGCACCCCCTGGCTTTCTTCCGGGCCCTGGGGGCCAGCGAGCTCGAGACCACCATCTGCGCCACCGCGGGCCGCGCGGCCTGGGAGGCCACCTACGGCCACCGCTTCGGCACCGACCCAGAGGAAATACCCCACGCCCGCATGATCCTGCTGTGGGGCATCAACAGCCTCCACACCAACACCCACCTCACCCCTTTCCTCAAAAAAGCCCGGCAGAACGGAGCCCGCATCGTCCACATTGACCCCTACGAGAACCTGACCAGCCGCTTCGCCGACGAGCACATCAAGATTCGCCCCGGCACCGACGCCGCCCTAGCCTACGGGATGGCCCGGGCCATCGTGAAGGCCGGCCTGCACGACGCCGACTACATCGCCCGCATGACCACCGGCTTTGAGGCTTTTATGGAGGTGGCCTTAGCCTGGACGCCCGAGCGGGTAGAGGCCGCCACCGGCGTTCCGGCGGCCACGGTGGAGCGGCTCGGGCTCGAGTTCGCCCGGGCCAAGGCCTCCTTCATCCGCACCAGCTACGGCCTGACCCGCCACCCCGGGGGGGGCTCGGCCCTGCGGGCGGTCATCCTGCTGCCCGCCCTCACCGGGGCCTGGCAGTACCCGGGCGGGGGGGCGCTGCTCAGCACCAGCGGGGCCTTTGCCCTGAACCGGAAGTACCTGGGCGGGAACCACCTGCTCGCCGCCCGCACCATCCCTCCCCGGCGGGTCAACATGACCCAGCTCGGCACCGCCCTCACCGCCCTCAACCCGCCCATCCGGGCGCTCTTCGTCTTCAACTCCAACCCCGCGGTGGTGGCCCCCCGCTCCGACCTGGTGCAGCGGGGCCTATCGCGCGAGGACCTCTTCACGGTGGTGCTCGAGCAGGCCCTCACCGAGACCACCCGCTTTGCCGACTACCTGCTGCCCGCCACCACCTTCTTGGAGCACCCCGACCTCTACACCGCCTACGGCCACTACTACCTCTCCTGGAACGAGGCCCTGATGCCCCCGCAGGGCGAGGCCCGGCCCAACACCTGGGTCTTCGCCGAGCTGGCAAAGCGCCTTGGCCTGGACGAGCCCACCCTCTACTGGGACGCCGAGACCCTGGCCCGCTCGCTTTTGGACTCCCCCCACCCCTGGCTAAAGGGCATCACCTTGGAGCGGCTCAAGGCCGAGGGGTTCGTGCGGCTCAATATCCCCCGCGGCCATCGCCCCTTCACCGAGGGCGCGGGCACCCCTTCGGGCAAGGTGCAGTTTGACCCGCCCCCCGCGGTCATCCTGACCG
>NZ_QWKZ01000081.1 GCF_003574085.1 Meiothermus luteus
ACACAAACGCCTGGCTGCCGAGGAGTTCCTCACCCAGCTTGCGGCTGATCCAACTAGGGTCAAGCGGCTTTGCTTTTGGCCTTGGATTCAAGAGGCTTTATGTGTCACCTCGTCGTAGAGTTGGTATTAGGCCGAGCAAAAACCCGTCCCCATTCCCAGTTTTCCAGGGGGGGGACGGGTAGCTTGAAAAATTTGCCAGAGGGTGGGTACGTACATGTTTGGACGTCATGCTAAATGCCGCCGGAAGCTCATTACTCCGGCCGAGCGCCGGGTGCTCGAGCTGGTCGCCAAAGGTTGTACCAACCGGCAAATAGCCGCTATCCTAGCTATCTCACCTAGCACAGTCAGCCTGCACCGCAGCAAGGTTATGCGTAAACTGGGGCTCCGTAGCCCCACCGAGCTTAGTCAATTTGCAGCAGGTTACTTACGCCTAAAAGCCTTGTCCTCCTGTAGCGGAGACGTGGATAAAAAGATAGCCCACCAGACCTAGCGCTTGAACCGCTCGAGGGAGGCCAGGTAGCTCTCCAGCATGGCACGGAACTGGCTTATAAACAGGTCCCGCTCGTTGCGTACCTGCTCAATCTCGGTTCGGATGCGCTTCATCTGCTCAATGAGCTCCTGCAGGGCTGCCTGACGCTCGGCCTCGGTCTCCCGCTTGATAAGCTCCGCCTCCCGCTCAGCCTGGGCCTTTATCTCCCGGGCAATGCGCTCAGCCGCCACCACCGCCCGCTTCAGCTCAGCCTCTCCCTCGCGGGCCTTAGAAAGCTCGGCCTCGAGCTCCCGGATGCGGTTGCGCAGCCTCTCGTTCTCCTCAATAAGCGCGGTCTGCGCATCGGCCACCCGGGCTAGGTACTCCCGCACCTCGGCCACCGCGTAGCCCCGCAACCCCAGGCGAAACTCCTGGTAGCGGATGTCCAGCGGGGTTAGGTCGCTGCCCACCTGAAACTCACCCGTCTTTCGCTCCTCCACAGGCCCTAGACTACTACACCCCCTAGCCCGGCTCGAAAAGGGCCCGGCCCACGCGGACCAAGGTGGCCCCCTCCTCCACCGCCACCTCAAAGTCCCCGGACATCCCCATGCTGCGCTCAGCCAGGCCAAAAGCGTCGGCCAGGCGAGAAAGGCGGGCAAATATAGGCCGCACCTCCTCGGAATTCTCGGTATAGGGGGCCACCGTCATCAAGCCCTCCACCCTCAGCCCCTCCAGCTCCCGTACCCGGGGCAGTACCTCAGCCAGCTCCTCCTCCAAGAAGCCGTGCTTCTGCGGCTCACGGCCCAGGTTAAGCTCGAGCAGCACCCGCTGCACCTTGCCCGCCTCGCAGGCCTTGCGGGCCAGCGTCTCGGCCAAGCGGAGTGAGTCCACCGAGTGAACCAACTCAAAGCGCACCGCAAACTTGGCCTTGTTCCGCTGCAGAGGGCCGATGTAGTGCCACTCGGCAGCCAGCACAGCCAGCTTGGGCAGGGCCTCCTGAATGCGCGACTCTCCTAGGGGAAAAGCCCCGTAGCGCAAAACCCGCTCCTGAATCTCCGGCACGGAGTGGCCTTTGGTCACCGCCACCAGCCGCACCCCTCTGGGGTCCCGGCCGGCCCTGCGGCAGGCCCGCTCAATCCGGTCTAAAACCTCAGGCAGGCCCATCCTCACATCGCGGCCAGAATCCCCCGCACAAAACGCCGGAAAAGGGCCCCGCTGCGGGCCGCAGTGGCCAGCACCTCCTGCTCGGTGGCGTGGTGGTCCCGCTCGGGTACGGCCATATCGGTAATGGTGGAGAGCCCCAACACGCGCGCCCCCAGGTGGCGTAGGGCAATTACCTCCGGCACCGTGGACATACCAATGGCATCAGCCCCCAGGGTACGCAGCACCCTCAGCTCGGCCCGGCTGGCAAACTGCGGCCCCGGCCACCAGGCGTAGACCCCTTCGCGCAGGGTAAAGTCCTGGGCGCGGGCTACCTTGTGGGCCAAGGCCCGAAGCTCCAGGTCGTAAGCATCAAAGGTTACCGGGAAGCGCGGCCCCAGCCGCTCGTCGTTGGGACCGGTAAGGGGCGAGAGGGCCGCATAGTTGATGTAGTCGCTGTGCAGCATGAGCTCTCCAGCGTTCCAAGCCGGGTTGAGCCCCCCGGCCGCCGAGGTAACCAGAAAAGCCCTTGCCCCCAGGAAAAACCCCACCCGCACAGGAAACACCACCTGGGCCGGGGTATAGCCCTCGTACACATGTACCCGGCCTTTGTAGGCCAACACCCGCTTGCCCTCTAGGTACCCCAAAATAAGCCTTCCCTCGTGCCCCGGCGCGGTGGAACGGGGAAAGTGAGGCAGCTCAGCGTAAGGGAAATCCGCCACCACCTCTATCTCATCGCCCAATGGACCCAGGCCCGACCCCAACACAACGCCCACCTCTGGGGAAAATTCGGTGCGGGCCCGGATGCGGCCTACAACCTCTTGTATCTGCTCATAGGGTGTATTGCCTGGCATACCCTACAAATCCTAGCAGAACCCAGCCCGCCCTAGCCCATGAGCAGCAGCAATAAGGCCAGCACCAAAGGGGACAAAAGGGTCTCCTGCAACACCTGGAAAAAACCCGCCGACAAGACTCTATCCCTCATAACTACACCCCGGCCCCAGAGGCTAGCAAAAGCGGGCTTAAACCAACCTTAACGAACCCCCTCAGGGGGCCCTGCTTAGGTCCAGCATCCCAGCCCCCACTGCCGCGGGGGGGTAGGCTAGGGGGCTAGTCCACTGCACCAGCTCGGCTTGAAGCTGGACTGGGCTCAGCCCCGGCCGGGCCTGCAGCCAGAGGGCCGCCGCACCCGCCACCACTGGCGCAGCGAAGGAGGTGCCGGTGCAGCTCCCCTCCGCCCCACCTGGAACAACACAGCGCAGATCGGTGCCAGGGGCAGCCAGGTCTACATAGGCTCCCCGGGTGCTGTAAGGGGCGGGAACCCACCCCGCTTCCCCTTCCTGCAGGGCCCCCACTGCGATAAGCCCGGGAAGGTCAAAGGCCGCCGGGTAGTGGGCCGGGCTTCCCTGTTGCCCTTGGTTGCCCGCCGCCGCGACCACCGGGAAGCCCCGGGCTAAAGCCGCCTCCAAGGCCAGCCGAAGGGCCTCCACCGGGGTATCGCCCCCCAGGCTCAGGTTGAGAACCGTGGGGCCTGGTTGGTGGGCCAGGACCCAGCAGACCCCCCGCACCACCCGGCTGGCCCGGCAGACCCCACGCTCGTCACAGACCCGCACCGGGACGATCTGGGCATCAGGAGCGACCTCCCTCACCAGCCCTGCTGCGCCAGTGCCGTGGCCGCCTGGGAAGGCGTCTTGGGGGGCGGCGTCGTCTTCCACAAAGTCGTAGCCTCCGAGCTGGGGAACCGCCGCGTCCACCCCGGTATCCAACACCGCCACCCGCACCCCATTGCCGGTCCGGCCCCGACCATAAGCCAAGGGCGCTCCCACCACCTGCCCAGCAGCCACCCTGCCCAGGCTCCACAGGCTCTCTGGGTCGGCCTTGTAGGCAGGGTCCTGGGCTTCCAGCTCATCCAAAGCTCGGCCCAGCGCCTCTCCGCCGTACCCCAGCTCCACCAAAGCGAACCCGCAGGCCCCAAGCTCCTCCCGGCCGAGCAGGGTGAAGCCCTGCGGCGGCTCAAAGGAGCGGCCCAAAGGCAGCCGCAAAAGCACCCGGGTGGGGTCTACCTGGCCTAAAACCCCTAGCACACCCCGTGCCTCTCGCTCCCCCATCAAGACCCGCACCGCCTGAGGCCCCCCCGACACGCTGGGCACCCTGAAACGCAACCGGTTCGCCTCACGCGCGGTGACCTCCGCCGGGGTCTGCCCCACAAAGACCTGGGCCTCCAGGCCACTCAGGCCCACCAGCCGGGCCTCCACCTCCTCCCCCACTCGGGCTCGAGAGGGGAACAGGACGAGGGAAGGCCCAGAAGACCCACACCCCGCCAGCAGCACCAGGCTCCAAATCCACCACCAAACCGCCAAACCCCTCACGCGCAACCTCCATCCAAACATCCCCCCGCCCCGGCTCGAGCCCAAGGCGGTAGGGCCGGCTCTCCCCCGAGAAGTCCAGCACCCAGATGGGCACCTCTACCCCACCTCCTTCCCTAGCACCCCAGGGGGCAGAAAAACCGCCGTGAACAGGCCCATCTCCACAATGGGCAGCCTAGCACAGGGGGTCTTAACGCGGTCTGAACGACCCCAGCCGGCTTTGATACCGCTCGGCCAGCACGGTGTACCGAGCCTCTTTCAGGAGGGCAATGGCCTCCCTCAGGCTCTCTGGGTCGTTCTGCAACTCGGCCAGGTTGGCCAGCACCGCCGCCGTCAAGACCCATTCCCGGCCCTCCCGGGCCGAGCGCAGGGCCTCGCGGTAGGCCGCCTCAGCCCGGGCCCGCTGGCCCTGCCGATGGTAGAGGGCCCCCAGGTTGTTCCAGGCCCGGCCCAGCGCCTCCAGGCTTCCCGCCCGCCGGGCCGCCTCCAAAGACTCTTGGTACAGGCCCTCGGCCTCCTCCACCCGCCCCTGCTTCTCCCGCACCACGCCAAAGTTAAGCAACACCCTGGCCCGCAAAAGCGGCACCTCGCCTGCAGCCCGCAAAGCCTCCCCCAGCACCTCTTCGGCCTCCGGGCTTCCCGCCTCCAAAAGGGCCACCGCGCGGTTGTTGAGCGCATCTACCTGACGACCCGCCTCCCCCCCGGCTAAAAAGCGCACCGCTGAGCGGGCAAAAAGGGCCGCGGCCTCCTGAAAACGCCCCTCGCTAAAGGCCAGCAGGCCCTGTAGGTTGAGGGCCTCCCCCTGGGCCCAAGCACTCCCCTCCGCAGCCTGGGCAGCCAGTGCCCTAGCCTCCTCCACCCGGCCCAGCCTGAAGAGCAGAGCACCCCGCAAGGCCGCCGCCTCAGGGCCCTCCGAACCACCCTCTTCCAGCTCCTCCAAGGCCTCCACGTAGCGGCCCATCCGCTCCAGCGCCCTGGCCCGCAACAAGCAGGCCTGGGGTTCTCGTGGAAGCCCCTCCAAAAGGTGGTAGGCCCGCTGAGGGTCCTCTGAAAGCAGCCGCCGGACCTCGGCCAGAATGGCCTGGCCGGCCCTACGGCGGTCCTCTTCCCCCCACAACGGCCGGGCCAGCCGGTAGAACGGAAGGGCCTCCCGCAAGGGCAGCCCTCGGGCCAGTTCCAAGGCCACCTCCTGGGCCTCTAGGGGTAGCCCCTTGGAACCCTCCAGACCCACCAAGGGCAGGGCCTGCCCACCAGCCCCCAGCAAACCCTCGGCGTAGAGGCGTTCCAAGGCCCACGGCTCCAGCGAGAGCACCTCCCCCGCCCGCCCGGGCAGGTGGAAAAAAGCCCAGTAGGCCCGCCGGGCCTCCCGGGGCAGCGGGTCAGAGGCGGGAGGAGGCGTCTCCTGGCCTTCTACCGCCCAGCGCACCCCCCCCAGCCCCAGGGCCTCCTCCAACAAGGCCCGCCCTTCCTCTAAGAAGCCCAAGGCGAAGTGGGCTCGAGCCTGGCGAGAAAAAGCCTGATAGACCTCTAGGGCCACCTTCTCCCGCAAGTCCCAGACCCACTCCCCAAGCTCCTCTCCCAGCGGAAGCTCCACCCCCTCCAAGAAGGCCCCCTGGTAGAGCCTGCGCACCTCCCCCAGATCGCCCAGCCGCACGGCCCGGTAGAGGGCCTCCAGGTCGGTGGAAACCTGGGCCCGCAGCACCTCACCCCCCTCCACCAACCCCAGCGGACGGAGCTGGTTTAGGGCCACCGAGAGGCTGTTGAGCCCATCCTGGGCCCCAGGCCAGAACATCTCAGCCAGCCTACGGCGGGGCTGAGGCCCCTCAATAGCCAGATAGGCCACCAGGAGCAGGGGTTTGTTGCGGCGAAAAGGGCTTCCCTCTAGGGCAAGCCCACCCAGGGTACGGAGCATAACCCAAGGGCTATGATACCCGCCAAACCTCTAAAAGGCATGGGCAAATAGCAAGGGAACCAGGCCCTTTGCAAAGCGCCCATCGCCTGCTACCGTCCGCTCACCAGTTCCACCAGCGTCCGAACCCCAAAGCCGGTGCCTCCAGCCGGGCCTAGGGGGTGCTCCTTCTCGCTGTAGGCCGGACCCGCGATATCCAGATGCACCAAGGGCTTCTCGGTAAACTCGCTCAAGAACAAGGCCGCGGTGATGGCCCCCGCTGCGCGGCTGCGCCCATGGGTGTTTCTCAGGTCGGCGGTCTCCGACTTGAGCACCTCGCGGTACTCCTCCTCCAGGGGCAGGGGCCAGACCTTCTCGCCAGCCCGCTCGGCCGCCTCCCGTACCTCGCGGCCCCAGCGCGGGTCGTTGGCGAAAAGCCCGGCTACCTTTTCCCCCAGGGCCACCACGCAGGCCCCCGTCAGAGTGGAAAGCTCCACAATGGCCTGGGCCCCCTGACGGTCCGCATAGGTGATGGCATCGGCCAGGGTCAGCCGCCCTTCGGCGTCGGTATTGAGCACCTCAATGGTCTTCCCAGAGAGGCTCTTTAGCACATCCGAAACCCGGTAGGCCCGGCCCGAGATCATGTTCTCGGCCGCGGCCACGTAGGCCCGCACCTCAACCGGAGGCTTCAGTCTGGCAATGGCCCGCATGGCCGCCAACACCGCCGCTGCGCCGGCCATATCGCCTTTCATGGTAATCTGGCTCTCGGAGGGCTTCAGCGAGTACCCCCCGGTATCAAAGGTCAATCCCTTACCCACCCAGGCAACCACCCGTTCGGCCGGCGCCTCGGGCCTATAGGTGAGCTGGATGAAACGGGGAGGGTTGGCCGAACCCTGGGCCACCGCGTAAAACGCTCCCATGCCGGCCTCCTGTATCCGCTGCTCATCCCAGACCTCCACCTGAAGCCCCAGCTCCTGGGCCATGGCCTCGGCCCGGCGGGCCAGCTCGGCCGGGGTGAGAATGTTGGGGGGCTCGTTCACCAGGCTGCGGGCGTAGTTGACCGCCTCGGCCACCACCTCCGCCCGCTCCACCGCCGGCCCGGAGGAGCGGGCCAACCACAAGCGCAGCCGCTCACTCCGCTTCCCGGTTTCGGTCTTGTAGCCGCTCCACCTATACCCCCCCAGCAAGGCCCCCTCGGCCAGGGCATAGCTGGCCTCCTTCTTGCCGAACTTCTCCGCTAGGAAGGTCTCGGCGACGGCCTCTTTGACACCCAGCCGGGCTACCTCCCGCACCAGCCGGGCCCCCGCCTGCCGCAGGGTCTCCAGGCTCACGCCGCGCTTTTTTCCCAGCCCGAAAAGCAGGGCAAAGCCGGGCTCTTCCCCCTCTTCCAAGGAGACCAGTAGGGTCTCCCCGAACTCCCCCTTGAAGTGGAGGGCCTCCATGGCCCGCGAAAGCCGCCCCCGATGGCGGGCGTCCAGCCTTTGCCCCTCCTCGCTCAGCTCCCCTCCCCAGACGCCAGCCACCACCAAGGGGGCAGGGATCTGGTCCAAGAACCGGCGCGCAGACCTGAGTGTGAGTTCCATATCCCGCGGAATATAACACGAAACAGGCCAAATAGGCCATTTTTTAGTCCAGCCGGAAGCGCGGCTCGGTTTCGTGCAGGCGCACTCGCTGGATGATGCGCTGGTCGTGCTCACCATCGTGGGTGCTGGCAATCACCGTGACGTAGTCGCGGATGGGGCTCCGCAAAACCTTTTTGGTAAGCACCTCCTCCACCTGGAAAATCCCCGCGGAGTTGTTCATAACCACCCGGATTTCCACCGGCACCCGCTCCCCCTTGAGAATCTGCACCTCGTCCACCGCCAGGGCGCTGATGGAGTGGATGTCCACCGAACCCAGGGCAAAAGCCTTGCGCCCACGGCCTTTGGTGATGTCGGTGCCGTCGGCCACGGCGGTGATGCCCGCCTCTATGGTGAGGGGTTCGGGCTCGAGGTCGTGGCAATGGATGGCGTGGAGCATAAAGGCCCGAAGCTCGGTGCGCTGCTCGGGATCGCGGTACACCTTCTCCAGAATCCGGTCCAGGATGGGCATGGCCAGCATCACGCTAAAGGCCTCGTGGCGGACCCGGTGCACCTGGTTGCCGATGTCGTGGAGCATGGTGGAGAGCAGCACCACCAAAAAGGCGTCGTCCAGGTCGCCTACCCCACTCTCAATAACGTCCGGCTTAATGCCGTGGTCGGCAAGAAGCTGCAGGATGGTCACGCTGGCCGCGCCGGTCAGAAGGGCGTGAACCCGCCCATGGTCGTTGTAGCCCAGCTTGCGCACGGTGATGTAGTTGGCCATGTCCCAGTGGCCCCGGGCTTCGGGGTCACTGCTCAGCATCTCGTAGGCAGCCAGGGCCTTGGGGTAGCGTTGCAAGCCCTCGCGAATGGCCAGGTCGGCCTCCACGTAGAGCTTGGCCTTGGGTTGGGCAACCTGCACGGTGCGCTCGTTCATGGCCGAACCGCCTTCCACAACCCGATGGTAGGGCTAGAGGGCCACACGGGCGGTGACAAGGGACACAAGCCCCTCTACTCCCCTTTGAACTGCGGGGTCCGCTTTTCCAAAAAGGCCCGGGTACCCTCCCGCATGTCCTGGGTAGCGCAGGCCAACCCAAAGAGGTCGGCTTCAATCTCTAGGGCTTCCTGCAGGTCCAGGTTCTCTCCCCGACCCACCGCCTCCTTGGCTAGGGCCAAGGCTATGGGTCCGTTCTTGAGGATGGCTGCGGCCAACTCCTTGGCGGTCTCCAGGGCATCCTCCCCTACCCGGTTGACCAGGCCCAGGCTCAAAGCCTCCTCGGCGCTCAGGTGCCTTCCGGTGAAGATGAGGTCCAAGGCCCGCCCCCGGCCTAAAAGCCGGGGCAGCCGCTGGGTACCGCCAAAACCCGGGATGATGCCCAGACCTACCTCAGGCAGCCCGAGCCGGGCCTTGGTGCTCGCCACCCTCAGGTCGCAGGCCAGGGCCAGCTCGAGCCCACCCCCCAACGCGTAGCCGTTGATGGCCGCAATGGTGGGCAGCGGCAGGGCCGCGATTTCGTTGAAAACCGACTGACCCAGGATGGCAAACTCCCGCGCGGCGAAGACGTCCTCCAAGGCCGCAATCTCGCCGATGTCGGCCCCGGCCACAAAAGCCCGGCCTTCCCCAGTGAAAATGGCCACCCGCACCTCCGGGTCTTGGGCAATGACCTCGGTCACGTTGGCCAGCTCAACGAGCACGTCCTGGTTGAGGGCATTGAGGGCCTGGGGCCGGCGAAGGGTAACGATGGCCACGCGGTCTTCCACCTGGTAGCTCAGATGCTCAAACTCGGGCGCCTCAAAGGGCGGGTTCATAGCCTACCTCCAACGGCCCAAGCATAACCTACTTAGCCTCCAGCCAGTTGTCGCCAATTCCCACGCCCACCTCGAGGGGCACCTTAAACGTCCAAGCGCTTTGCATCACCTCCCGCACCACCTCGGCCACCTCGCGGGCCCGCTCGGCGGGAGCCTCCACCAAAAGCTCGTCATGGACCTGCAGGACCAAGTAGGCCCCCAAGGCCTCCAGGCGGGGCTGGAGCCGGACCATGGCCAGCCGCATCAGATCGCCGGTGGCGGTACCCTGGATGGGCATGTTGAAGGCCATGCGCTCGGCCGCCTCGCGCACGCTCCGCACCCTGGAGTCCAAATCGGCCACATAGCGGCGGCGGCCAAAGAGGGTCTCCACATAGCCCCGCTCGCGGGCCTCGGCCAGGGTGCGCTCAATCCAGGCCCGGACCTTAGGGTAAGAGGCGAAGTAGCGGGCAATAAAAGCCTCCGCCTCGGCATGGGAAATGGAGAGCTCGTTGGCCAAGCGGTGGGCCGACATGCCGTAGAGAACCCCAAAATTGATGGTTTTGGCCGCGCGCCGCTGCTCCGGGCTCACCGCCTCGGGACGAACCCCGAACATCCAAGCGGCGGTCTGGGTATGGATGTCCTTCCCCTCCTGAAAAACCTGGATGAGGTTCTCGTCGCCCGACATGTGCGCAAGTACCCGCAGCTCTATCTGAGAGTAGTCGGCGGCAATGAGCCTCATTCCCGGAGCGGCGATGAAAGCCTTGCGAATCTTGCGGCCCATCTCGGTACGAACCGGGATGTTCTGCAGGTTGGGGTCCTGGGAGGAAAGCCGCCCGGTGGCGGTGCCGGTCTGGATGAAGCGGGTGTGCAGGCGGCCGGTTTTGGGGTGGATTAGCCGGGGCAGCGGTTCTAGGTAGGTGCTCTTGAGCTTGCTGAGCTCGCGGTAAGCCAGGATGTGGCCGACAATCTCATGCTGCCCCAGAAGTTCCTCCAGCGCGCTGGCCGCGGTGGAGCGTTTTCCAGTCTGGGTCTTGCGCCCCGGCGCAGCGAGCTTCAGCTCGTCGTAGAGGACGACCTCGAGCTGGTCGCGGGAGTTCAGATTGAAAGGACGGCCGGCCAGGCGGTGGATGGTGGCCTCTAGGTAGCCCATTTCCTTGCCCAGCTCCTCCCCAAGCTCCTGCAAGTAAGCCGTGTCCAGCGCAACCCCACGGGCCTCCATGCGGGCCAACACCCCGGAGAGGGGCTTTTCAACCTCCCAGTAGAGCCATCTGAGCCGGTCGTCCTCCTCCACCCGGCCCCTCAGGGCCTCCCATAGGGCCGCGGCTGCCCGGGCCCGCTCGGCAGGGTCCGGGGTCCAGTCGCCCACCCCATACCGCCTCAGGGTGCTGGCCGGCTCGGCGTTGGAGGGGTCAAGGAGGTAAGCCAGAAGCAGCGGGTCGTCGCCTGGGGGCACCCAGACCCCTTCGCGCAGGGCCAGCACCGCCAGGTCCTTGGCCAAAAGCGCCCGCAGCTCGGGGAAACGCCGGAGCTCCTCCAGCTGGGGCTCAGCCCGGTAAACCCGGGCCCCCGCGCTGGCGGCCAGGCCTGTTAGGCTGGCCCACATCGGCTGGGCCCGGTCCAGGGTGTAGCCTAAGAAGGCCTCCAGCGGGGGCGGCCAGGGGGCCTCCTCAGCCCCGTTCAGGGCCTCTAAAAGCCCCAGCTCGCGCAGGATGGAGCCGAACTCGAGCCGCTCCAGCACCGCGCGCAAGGCCTTCAGGTCAGGCTCCCGGCGGTGGCAGCCCCCAAACTCAAACCCAAGGGGCAGGTCGGTGTGCATCTCGGCCAGCCGCCGGGAAAGCACCACGCTCTCCCGTCCCTCCTCCAAGGCCTTGCGCAGCCTGGGGGACAGCGCGTCTAGGTGAGCAAAAAGCCGCTCCAAGGAGCCCCACTCTTGCAAAAGCTTGGCCGCGGTCTTCTCCCCAATGCCCTTGGCTCCCGGCAGGTTGTCGGAAGGATCGCCCACCAAAGCCCGAAAATCCACCCACTGTTCCGGCCGCACCCCGTACTTCTCCTGCAGCGCAGCCGGGGTCATGACCCGCCCATCCGGCAGCACCACCGTAACGCGCTCGGAGAGGAGCTGGAAGCTGTCCCGGTCACCGGTAAGGATGCGCACCGGGTAGCCCTGGGCCTCGGCCCGACGGGCCAGGGTGCCGATCACATCGTCGGCCTCGTAGCCGGGAACCTCTAACCTTCCCAGCCCCAGCAGGTCCACCAACTCCTTGATCTGCTCGAGCTGGGCGGGAAAGTCCTCGGGGGTGGGGGCCCGGCCCGCCTTGTACTCCTCGTAGCTCTCGTGGCGAAAGGTCCGGGCCGGGGCGTCAAAGACCACCACCACGCAGTCGCCATCCTCCTTGAGCAGCCTCAGAAGGCTGCGCATGAAGCCGTAGATGGCCTGGGTGGGCTGGCCGCGGGAGGTGGTCAGCCTTTCGTAGGCAAAGTAGCTGCGGTAGGCCAGGTGGTGCCCGTCCACCAGCCAGATGCGCTCGGGCCGGGGCCGCCCTGGGTTCTCGGCGAATAGGCGGGGTTGCTCCACCCCGGTATTCTATCCGGATTCGGTCTAAAACATAAAGGCGGCTTAGGAAGGGGGAGCGGGCAGCAGGGGGGCCCCCAGCTCGAGCTGCAGCACCGGGCCACCCCCCACCAGCACCACCAGCCGGTAGTACCCCTCGTCAAGCCGGCTGAAGCGGGCCTGGTACTGGCCTGGGGCCTCTACCCAGATGGAGCGTTCCTCAAAAAGCCGGTCGTCCTTGTACCAGCGCAGCTCTATGTACCCGGGCTCCCCCACCCGCCGCACCGTGAGGTGGACTACCGCCCCCCCGGGAACCGCCTCGAGCCGCCCGCTCAGGCCCAGCCGGGGTGGAAAACTGGCCCGGCCCGGGTCAAGGGGGATAAAGGTGTAGCGGCAGGCCGCCAGAAGGAGCAAGAGCAAGAACAGCCAGCACCTCATAGACCCTCCCCAGCGGTGATGAGGCCCAAGAGGGCTATAGGAGCGGTCTCGGCCCGCAGGATGCGGGGGCCCAGATTAACCG
>NZ_QWKZ01000082.1 GCF_003574085.1 Meiothermus luteus
CACCAGCGCCGGGCCCAGCCCCCCAGCCAGGGCCGCCCCTCCGGTGGGCCCACCGAGCCGGGAACAGGTGGCCGGGGTGGTCGGGCCGGGGGCTGCATCTGAAGACGCTGCCCCCGCTTGAGGTGGTAGACCGCCTTATCAATCTGCCCCTTCTTCCGGTAGGCCGCCCCCAGGTTGTGGTGGGCCAGGGGGTAGTCGGGGTGTTGTTTGAGCACTTCCTGGTAAAGGGCGATGGCCGTGTCGGTCTGGCCGGCCTCGAGGGCCAGGTTGGCCAGGTTGGTCTTGGCCCGGAAGTGGCCGGGATCCCGGCGGAGGGCCTCCTCAAAGGCCTGGCAGGCCTCCTCCCGCCGTCCCGCCCGAACCCAAAGCAGCCCCAAGGCGGTCCAGGCCTCAGCCCCCAGGTGGGGGTCTCCCGTATAGGGGCGGATACGCGCCTCCTCCTCGGTCTCAAACGCCTGGAGGGCTTCTTGGACCCGGCCCGGGTCCAGGTAGGCCCCAATTAGCTCGGCCTCCTGCCGCAGGAGCCTCCGGGCCTCCCCGTACTCCTTAAGCCGAAGCCAGTCGCGCAACTCCAGGAGCGCCGCAAGCCCGTCCGCATCCCCCTCCTCCCCTAGGAGCAAGCGCTTGCGGGCCTCATCGTAGCGGCCTGAGCGGATTAGCTCCCCCAAACCCTCCATCCCCACAAGCCTAACCCACAGGCCACCCAGGGAAAAGAGTGGGTAAGATACGGGCACTATGGCAGACCCAACTCGAGCCCTTATGGAGGAGCTCCTGGCCGAAATGGAAGAGCGCCGCAAGCGCGTGCTGGCCGGCGGCGGCCCCGAACGCATCCAAAAACAGCATGAAGCCGGCAAAATGACCGCCCGCGAGCGGATTGACTACTTGCTGGACAAGGGTAGTTTTGTAGAACTGCAGCCCTTCGCCGAGCATCTGGAAACCCCCCTCATGCAGGGGCTCGAGGCCCCCGCGGATGGGGTGGTGACCGGCTACGGCAAGATCGGGGGGCGCACGGTCTTCGTCTTCAGCCAGGACTTCACCGTGCTGGGCGGCAGCCTAGGCAAGACCCACGGGCGCAAAATCGCCCACCTGATGGACCTGGCGGTCCGGGTCGGGGCCCCCATCATCGGTCTGAACGACTCCGCCGGGGCCCGCATCCAAGAGGGCGTGGACAGCCTATCGGGCTACGGTGAGGTCTTCTACCGCAACGCGGTCTACTCGGGGGTGGTGCCGCAAATTTCGGCCATCCTGGGCCCCTGCGCCGGAGGCGCGGTCTACAGCCCCGCCCTCACCGACTTCGTGCTTATGAGCAAGGGCACGAGCTACATGTTCATCACCGGGCCAGAGGTCATCAAAAGCGTCACCCGCGAGGAGGTGAGCTTTGAAGAGCTAGGCGGCTCGGCGGTGCACAGCCAGAAATCTGGGGTGGCCCACCTCGAGCGGGAGGGCGACGCGGGGGTGCTGGAGGCCATCAGGAAGCTCCTGACCTACCTTCCGCAAAACGCCCGGGAAAAACCCCCCCTGCGCCCCAACAAGGACCCCAAGGAGCGCAAAACCCCAGAACTGCTAGGCCTGGTACACCCCGACCCCCGGCGCCCTTACAACATGCACCAGCTCATCCGGACCATTGTGGACGAGGGCGAATTCCTAGAGCTGCAGCCCGAGTTCGCCCGAAACATCATCACCGGTTTCGCCCACCTGGGGGGCCAGAGCGTGGGCATCGTGGCCAACAACCCCCGGTTCATGGCCGGGGCTTTGGACATCAACGCCTCGGACAAAGCCGCCCGCTTCATCCGCACCTGCGACTGCTTCAACATTCCTATCCTAACCTTGGTGGACGTGACCGGCTTTCTCCCTGGGGTGGCTCAAGAGCACCAGGGCATCATCCGCCACGGGGCCAAGATGCTCTACGCCTACGCCGAGGCCACCGTTCCCAAAATCACCCTCATCGTGCGCAAGAGCTACGGCGGGGCCTACCTGGCCATGAACTCCCGCGACATGGGGGCCGATGTGGTCTTGGCCTGGCCAACCGGAGCGGTGGCGGTGATGGGGGCCGAAGGCGCCGCCAACATCATCTACCGAAAGGAAATTCAGGCCTCTGCCGACCCCGCCGCCACCCGCGCGGCCAAAATTGCCGAGTACAAAAAGGCCTTTGACAACCCCTATGTGGCTGCCGGCCGGGGCTATATCGACGACGTCATTGACCCTGCCGAGACCCGTAGGCTGCTCATCCTCCACCTGGAGATGCTCGCCAGCAAGCAGGAAGAGCGGCCCTACAAAAAGCACGGCAACATGCCGCTTTAGCCCCATTCAGCCTGGCCTCAGAAACAAAGCCTAGACTCTGCTCGTGAAGAAGATGTGGCTGCGCCTGCTCTGGGCAGGCCTGTGGCTGGGCCTGGGCCTGGCCCTCGCCCAGCGACCGGTGGAAATCACCTTCTGGCACACCCTAGACCCCCCCGGGCGGGAGGCCCTAGAAAAAATCGTGGCCGAGTTCAACGGACGGCAGCGGGACTATCGGGTGGTGCTGCAGTATGTGGGCGACCTGCGGGAAGGGGCGCTCAAGCTGACCTCTGCCCTTAGGGCGGGCAACGCCCCCCAGCTTTACTACGGCGAGGTCTCCTTTGTGGGGCGGGCCGTCCAGGAAAACCTAGCCCTCCCCTTGGACGAGCACCTGGCAGCCTTGCCAAGCGACTTCTACCCCGCCCTGATGGAAGCCGGCCGCTTCCGCGGGCGCACCTACGCCCTGCCTGTGGAGCTGCACCTGCCGGTGCTCTTCTACAACGCCGACCAACTCGCTTCCCGCCGCCTTACCCCTCCCCAAAGCTGGGAGGCCCTGGCCAGCACAGCCCAGCAGCTCACCACCCGCTCGGCCAAAGGGTTTGTCGTGGTGAGCGATGTCTACAGCTTCAATGCGGTGGTGATGGGCCGAGGTGGGCAGTTGGTGCGCGAAGGGCGGCCCAACTTCACCGACCCCAAGGTGGTGGAAAGCCTCGAGTACCTGCAAAGCCTGGTGCGGGGGGGCAGCGCGGTAAGCCGCAACATCGCCGAAGCCCCTTTTGCCATGGTGGACTTTGTCCGCACCAAGGTCTTTATGGGCATCGCCCCCATCACCCTCTGGCCCACCCTAGAAAAACGCACCCCTATTCCTTTCCACCTGGGCGTGGCCCCCATGCCACGCGCGCCAGACGGCCGGTTGCCCCTGGCCGGCGGCAACCTGATGGTGCTGCGCGGGGCCAGCGAGGCCCAGGCCAGGGGCGCGGTGGCCCTATGGCGTTACTGGATGGAGCCCGGGGTTCTGGCCGAGTGGGTCAAGGCCACCTACTGCCTGCCCCTGCGCCGCTCGGTCCAGCCCCTGCTCGAGGACTTCTACCGCGAAGACCCCCGCCGCCGGGTGGCCCTGGGGGGGCTCGAGCAAGCTCAGACCTGGGCCCAAGACCCCGAGGTGACCCTCTGGTACGGGTTTTTGGAAGAGGCCCTGGAGCGCGTCCTAAAGGGCAACGCCAACCCCCGCCAGGCCCTAGAGGAGGCCCAGCGCAAGGCCCTATCGGTGGAGCGGCGCTAGTCTCCCGGTCCCTACAGGCTATACCCCCAGGCCAGCCGACCTTGCGGGATTGCAAGGAGCAAGCCCCTAGAGGCTAACGCTGGGACAAGCGCAGGACCAGCAGCATTCCCAAGCTTTGGAACAGAGGGAACGATATCAGCGTAAAAGCCCCTGGCCACAAGGCAAAAAGCCCTACTGGAACCGCCGTCGCAACCACCCCAATCCACATCAGCTCCGTCCGGCCTCGCTCGCGCAGAAGCCGGTAGAGCACCAGGTTGTTGAGCAGGGAAAACAGCAGCAGCAATACCCAGGCCAGCACAAAGGTACTCATCGCCCGCATTCTACGATAGTCCTAACCCAAGCGGCCCCCTGAGTTATAGTGTTTAGCAAAAATCTCTTGATATTGACACACGCAACCCTTTGCTGCTACCCTAGCGGGCGGCCCCGAAAAAGCGGGCCAAAAATCGCAAAAGCGCCTTTAGTGGTTTCTTGGGCACCTGGAGCGGATAAACGATGTTTGAAACCCTTTCCCAGCGCCTCCGCGCGGCGGTAGATCGGCTGCGCGGGCGGGGCCGGATTAGCGAGGAGGACCTTAGGTCCACCCTGCGGGAGATTCGCGTTGCGCTGCTCGAGGCCGACGTGAACTTTGAGGTAGCCAAGGGCTTCGTGCAGCGGGTGCAGGAAAAAGCCCTGGGAAAGGCCGTGCTGGAAAGCCTGACCCCGGCTGAGCAAATCCTGACCGTGGTCTACGAAGAGCTGGTGGAGATGCTGGGGGGCGAGGCCAGGCAGCCGGTGCTCAAGAGCGAGGGCAACCTGTGGTTCATGGTGGGGCTACAGGGATCGGGCAAGACCACCACCAGCGGCAAGCTGGCCCTGTTCTACAAATCCAAGGGACGGCGGCCCCTCCTGGTGGCGGCGGACACCCAGCGCCCCGCAGCCCGCGAACAACTCCGCATCCTGGGTGAAAGAATCGGCGTGCCGGTGCTGGAGGTGGCCGATGGCGAGCCCCCCGAGACCACCCGGGCCCGGCTGCGGCAGCACCTCACCTTTGACTACCGCGACCTGGTCATCGTGGACACCGCCGGACGGCTTCAGGTGGACGAGGCCCTGATGGAGGAACTGTACCGGCTCAAAGTGGCCCTGGGTCCCTCGGAAACCTTCTTGGTGGTGGACGCCATGACCGGCCAGGAAGCCCTCAGCGTCTCCCGGGCCTTTGAGGAGCGCATCGGGGTTACGGGCCTGGTGCTGACCAAGCTGGATGGCGACGCGCGGGGAGGGGCGGCGCTTTCGGCCCGCTACGTGACCGGAAAGCCCATCTACTTCGCTGGGGTCTCGGAAAAGCTGGAGGGCCTGGAGCCCTTCTACCCCGACCGGCTGGCCCAGCGCATCCTGGGTATGGGGGACCTCCAAACCCTTTTGGAGCGGGCCAAGCAGGCCGAACTTGAAGCGCCCCAGAAGGACCCCAAGGACATCACCCTGGAGGACCTAATCGCCCAGATGCGCCAGATGCGCAAGATGGGGAGCTTCAGCGAAATCCTGGCGATGATACCGGGCCTCTCGCGAATGCTGCCCCCGGGCTTCACGGTGGATGAAAAGCAGCTTCGCCGGATGGAGGCCATCGTGCTCTCCATGACCCCTAAGGAAAGGCGCGACCCCCGGATTCTGAATGCCTCGAGGCGTAGGCGCATCGCCGCCGGCTCAGGAACCAGTGTGCAGGAGGTCAACCGCCTCATCAAAACTTTTGAGGACACCAAACAGCTTCTAAAAACCCTGGCCAAGCAGCGGGGCCGAGGGTTTTTCAGGTAAGGAGGAGGACCATGACCAAGATTCGTTTGGCTCGTTTTGGCTCTAAGGGCAACCCACACTACCGCATCGTGGTGATGGACAGCCGCACCAAACGCGACGGCGGCTATATTGAGCGGTTGGGCTACTACGACCCCCGCAAGACCACCAAGGACTGGCTCAAGATTGACCTGGAGCGGGTGAACTACTGGCTCTCGGTGGGGGCCCAGCCCACCGATACGGTCAAGCGGCTCATCAAGCTGGCCAGCAACCAGTAAGCCCAGCGGCTGAAAGCGGCGGGGTTTTCAGCCTTTCCCTTTTGGCCTTAGTCTATTCCTATGAAAGACCTGGTGGAGTACCTGGTCAAGGCTGTGGTGGACCACCCTGGCTTGGTACGGGTTGACGAAAAGCGAGCAAAGGAAGGCTGGGTCTACTACGTTGAGACCCACCATCAGGACAAAGGCCGCGTGATTGGGCGGCAGGGCCGGGTCATTGAAGCCATCCGTACCGTGGTTCGCTCCTTCTCCAAGGGGCGAGTAAACGTAGAGGTGCGCTAGGAAGCCCTGCGGAGGGTGAGGTATGGAAGCCCCTACGCGGCGGGTGGAGATCGGCCGGCTGGGCAAGGCCTACGGCCTGGAGGGGGCCCTCAAGTTCCGTGGTGAGCCGGTGGTCCTCGAGCTGCAGAGGGTCTACCTGGAAGGGCTGGGCTACCGGGCCATCCGGGAGGCCCGAACGCTCAACCAGGAGATCGTTCTCTACCTGGCCGGTGTGAGGAGCCTGGAGGCCGCCCAGGCCCTAGTGGGCCTTCGGGTCTACGCCGACGTGAGCGAGCTGCCCAAGCTGGAGGAAGGAACCTACTACTACTTTGAGCTGTTGGGCCGGCCGGTCTATGTGGACGGGAAGCCCTTCGGCGAGGTGGTGGACATCCAAGAAGGCCCCCAGGACCTGCTGGTGGTGCGGGCCAAGGGCAGCTCGCTAAGGGCGCGGCACAAGACCTACCTGGTGCCCCTACAAGCCCCCTATGTGCGCCTTGAACCCGAGGGCATCCAGGTAGAGGCCATCCCCGGTCTTTTTGAATGAAGTACACCATCCTGACCCTCTTCCCGGAGCTCATAAGGCCCTGGACGCAGGAGTCCATCCTGAAGAAGGCCATCCAAAAGGGCCTCATTGGGGTAGAGATCCGGGACATCCGGGCCTATGCCCACGGCAAGCACAAAACCGTGGACGACACCCCCTACGGCGGAGGGGCGGGAATGGTGATGCGGGTAGACGTGGTGGTGCGGGCCATTGAGGACGCGGGGCCCGCCGACGAGGTCATCCTGCTTACCCCGGCCGGGGTCCCCTTCCACCAGCGGCTGGCCGAGGAGCTGGCCCAGAAGGACCACCTGGTGCTGGTCTGCGGCCGCTACGAGGGCATTGATGCCCGGGTAGAAGGGTTCGTAACCCGGGAGATTTCCATCGGCGACTACGTGTTGATGGGCGGCGAGCTAGGGGCCCTGGTGGTCCTAGAGGCCACTGCCCGGCTCGTCCCTGGGGTCATCAAGGAGGAGGAAAGCCACCGGCAGGACTCCTTCTCCACCGGCCTTCTGGACTACCCCCACTACACCCGGCCGCCGGAGTTCCGCGGGCTTAGGGTACCCGAGGTCTTGGTCTCAGGGCACCACGGAAAAATCGCCGAATGGCGGCGCAAGCAGGCCCTTTGGCGCACCCTTCAGCGGCGTCCCGACCTCCTGCAAAAAGCCGAGCTCTCCCCAGAGGAAAAGGCCTGGCTCGAGATGCAGGCCCTTCCCTAGGGCCGCCCCGCCGGGATAGCATGGGCCCTATGCGCCTTCAGCAGTTCCTGGCCCGGGCGGGAATCGCCAGCCGCCGCAAGGCCGAGGCGCTCATCAGGGCTGGAAGGGTCACGATCAACGGCGAGGTAGCCGAGCTGGGCCGGGTGGTGCAGCCTGGGGATGTGGTGCGGCTGGACGGGGAGCGGGTAAACCCTCCCCGCAAAACCGTGGTCATCGCCCTGAACAAGCCTAGGGGCTACACCACCACCCACGAGGACCCTCACGCAGAAAAACGGGTCTACAGCCTGGTTCCCGCGCACCCCGGGCTGCACGCCGTGGGCCGGCTGGACAAGGAGACCGAAGGGCTGTTGCTCCTCACCAACGACGGACAGCTCACCCAGCTCCTCACCCACCCCCGAAACCAGGTTCCCAAAGTCTACCGGGCCTGGTGCAAAAACGGGCGGCTCAGCCTGGAGGCCTGCCGTAGGCTCGAGCAGGGGGTGGCGCTGGAGGACGGCCCGGCCAAGGCCCTTCGGGCCATTCCGGCCCGGGGCGGGGCCAGGCTGGTCCTCACCGAGGGCCGCAAGCGCGAGGTCCGGCGGATGCTGGCCCGGGTGGGGTACCCGGTGGAGCGGCTGGTGCGGCTGGCGGTAGGGCCCATTGAGCTGGGCGGGCTCGAGCCCGGCCAGTGGCGCTACCTGAGCCCGGGCGAGGTCCGGCTTCTCCGCCAAAGCGCCCATACACGGCCAGCAGCGCCTGACGTAGAATCGGAGCGTGAGCGTGTTCCGAAGCGGAGCGGGAAGGGTACAGATCAGCCAAGAACAGATCGCCGCGCGCATCCAAGCGCTGGGGCAGGAGATAAAACGCGACTATGAAGGCCAAGAGCCCCATCTGGTCTGCGTGCTCAATGGGGCTTTTATCTTTATGGCCGACCTGGTGCGGGCCATAGACCTGCCCCTTACCCTGGACTTCCTGGCCGTTTCCTCCTACGGCAACGCCGAGAAGACCAGCGGCGAGGTGGAGCTCATCAAAGACCTGCGGCTGCCCATCGCGGGCCGCCAGGTCCTCATCGTGGAGGACATCGTAGACACCGGCATCACCCTCAACTACCTGCTGCGGCTGCTGGAGGCCCGGCAGCCCGCCTCCTTGCGGGTGGCGGCCTTGCTATCCAAGCCCAGCCGCCGGCAAATTGAGGTGCCCATCCACTACCTAGGCTTTGAGATTGAGGACGCCTTCGTCTACGGCTACGGCCTGGACCGCGCCCAGCGCGACCGCAACCTCCCCTTCATCACCTCCCAGGCCTGAGCCTGGGCCCTCCTAACGCCGTGAAAAACTACCGCTACCTTGACCTCATCACCGCCGCCTTCGTGGCGGTGCTCATCGTCTCCAACATCGCCTCCACCAAGGTGGTGCAGGCGGGCCCCTTCACCTTTGACGGGGGTACCCTGCTCTTCCCGCTGGCCTACATCTTCGGCGACCTGCTCACCGAGGTCTACGGGTACAAAAAAAGCCGCCGGGTCATCTGGACGGGCTTTTTCCTGCTCCTCCTCTCCACCCTGACCCTAGGCCTGGTGAGCGCCCTACCAGCCCCCCCCGACGAGTTCAGCCAGGGCTCGGCGGCCTCCTTCAACGCCCTTTTGGGGCTGGTCCCCCGCATTGCCCTGGCCAGCCTGCTGGCCTACTGGGTGGGGGAGTTCGCCAACAGCTACGTATTGGCCCGGCTCAAGGTGGCCACCCAAGGGCGCTGGCTGGCGTTGCGCACCATCGGCTCTACCCTGGTCGGGCAAGGACTGGACACCGCCATCTTCCTGCTGGTGGCCTTCTATGGGGTCTGGGAGAACGCCCTGCTGTGGACCGTGTTCGTCTCCAACTATGTCTTCAAGGTAGGGCTAGAGGTGCTCCTCACCCCCATCACCTATGCGGTGGTAGGCTTCCTCAAGCGGGCCGAAAACGAGGACTACTACGACCGCGACACCCGCTTCAACCCCTTCTCCTTGGGCTAGAAGCGGCGAATCTTCATGCTCTGCACCTGGCCGCTCTCGGCGTTGATACGAAAGACCTTGTACTCGCGGGTGCGGGCCGCGTCGCCCAGGCTCAGGTAGGCGGTGGGCTCTCGCACCACAAAAGACAACGTAACCTCCCAGAACTGGCCGTCGGCGCTAAGTTCAACCTCCTCGAGCCGCAGCTCCGGAAGCTGCTTGTCCCCATAGAGGCTCTGGATATAGTCCATGGCAATCCGGACCGCTTCCCTGACCTCGAGCATGCCCCCAGTCTATCGCGGCGGGGCCTTTGGTCTGATAGTCTGTAGTCCGTGCCGCAGAAAATCATCCTAGACTGCGATCCCGGCCACGACGACGCCATCGCCCTCATGCTGGCCCTGGCCAGCCCGGAGCTGGAGGTGCTGGGAATCACCACCGTCTACGGCAATGTGGCGCTGGAGCGCACCACGCACAACGCCTTGGTGGTGCTCGAGGTGCTGGGCAGGCGGGTACCCGTGCACCCCGGGGCCGATCGGCCCCTGGTCCGGGAGCGCATCAGCGCCGAAGCGGTGCACGGCACCTCGGGGCTGGCGGGCCCTCCCCTACCTACCCCCAGCCAGCAGCCCCAGGACCTGCACGCAGCGCTGTTCATCATTGAGCAGGTGGAACGACACCCTGGCGAGGTGGCCTTGGTGCCGGTGGGCCCCTTGACCAACCTGGCCTTGGCCCTGCGGCTCAGACCCCAGATAGCCCCTAAAATCCGCCAGATTGTGCTGATGGGCGGCTCGGTGGACCTTGGCAACTGGACGCCGAGCGCGGAGTTCAACATCCTGGCCGACCCCCACGCGGCCCGCATCGTCTTTGAGTCGGGCGTCCCGCTGGCCATGATGGGGCTCAACCTGACCCACCAGGCCATAGCCCACCCCCACTGGGTGGCCCGCTTCCGCGGCCTGGGCAACCGGGCGGGCACCTTTGCCGCCGAGTTGCTGGAGTTCTTCCGCGAGCACCACCAAAAGCGCTACGGCTGGGACGGGGCCCCCATCCACGACGCCTGCGCGGTGGCCTACTTGGTGCGTCCTGAGCTCTTCCAGACCAAGCCGCTGCACGTGGCGGTGGAAACCAACGAGGGGCTCTGCTTTGGCCGGACGGTCTGCGACTACTGGGGGGTCACCGGCAAGCCCCCCAACTGCCGGGTGGGGCTACGGGTTGACCCCGAGGGCTTCTTTGAGCTGCTGCTGGAGCGCATCGGCAACCACCCATAACCCTTCCTCATCTACCCGGCGTACCATGGCCCCCGATGCGGGGCTGGGGGATGCTTTGGACCCTTTTGCTCCCGCTGGCCTGGGCCTACCCGCAGGTGGTGTATGTCCCGCTGGACGACCGCCCGCCAAGCTGGTCGCCCTGCCGCTGGGAGCTGGCGCGCTGTCCGCCGAAGGACCTCTACCAGGGCCGCTGGGGGGCCCGGCTGGGCGAGCTGTGGGGCTGGCTGGTAGGCCAGCCGGGGCATACCCTGGTGGCCAGCCTGGACGCCTTGGTCTACGGCGGGCTGGTGCAAAGCCGCAGCGCCGCACTGAGCCTAGAAGAGGCCCAGGGCCGCCTTGGGGTGCTGCGTTACTGGCAGGAAACCTGGGGGCCGGTGCTGGCCTTTGGGGTCATCCCCCGCCACCCCGACGCAAAAGACCGCGCGCGCAACCTAGCCCTTCTGGGGTCGTTGGAGGGCCGCTTCGCCTATGTGGAGGTCCCCTGGGACGACGCCCTGCCCGGCTCTCCCGCGGTGGGTGAGGCCGCCCGGCTGCCCATCCCCACCCGCCCTGGAGCCGACGAGGCCGGCCAGGTGCTGCTGCTGCGGGCCTTGGCCCCGGGCCTGCGGGTGCGGGTGCTCTACGACCGGCCCCAGGCGGCACAAGAGGTGGTCCGCTACGACGGCATCCCCCTAGAGGACTCGGTGCGAAGGCTCCTGGCCTCGGTACGGGCAGTAGAGGTGCAGAACCGGCCCGACCTGGTGCTGGTGGTCTACACGGGCAGCGACCCCCGCCGGGGCGTTCTTGCGGTTATGGAGGGTCTGCGCCAGGCCCCGGTGGCGGTTGCGGACATCGCCCGGGTCAACCGGGGGGACGCCTCCTTCGTCCGCTACCTGCTGGACCTGGAAATCTACCCCTGGCTGGCTGCCTACGCCGCCTGGGGCACCCCCAGCAACAACCTGGGCGCGGCCCTGGCCCAAGGGGGTCTGTTCGCCCCCACCACCTGCCAGCGGGCCGGCAACCCTGCGGGCTTTTGCGAAGCGCGGCGCGTCCGGGCGCTGGCCCAGGCCTACCTGGAGTACCTCTGGGGCGAGGTAGGCCGGCCCTGGGTGCGGGCCCGCTTCCGCGAACCCCTGGGGGAGGAGGCTGCCTGGCAGGTGCTGGAACGGCTAAAGACAGAGCCCATGCCCCGTTTCTCCCTAGGGCGGCTCGAGCCCACCGGCCTCACATTCCCCTGGGGGCGCAGCTTTGAGGCCGAGTGGCGCTACCGGTTCCACGACGATTAAGCTTTCCCTTACCTAAAGGAGCCCCTTCCTGTGGTACGGTACGTAATGCGTTACGCACTCCGCTGTGATGCATAACCCAAGAGAGGGGTTCAGGCGTTCTAGGCTTATTCGGGAATGAGTGCATTTTACCAGGGGATGCTTGCGCTGCTGCGGGAGCTGGTGGGAAGCCCCAGTCCTGAGCTCATGCTGGCAACCGCCCTGGAGGGCGCCCTCCGGCTTATCCCTGGGGCCCAGGCTGGCTCCGCCCTGCTGCGCGATGGGCACGATTATCGGTTCGTGGCCATACAGGGCCACGCCCTAGCCCCGCCCAGCTACCCTCTGAGCCTGGAAGCCGAGCTGCGCTGGTACGGTGGGAGCCTGGAGGAGGCCCTGCAAGCCCAGCCCCGCATCACCCGGGTAAGCCCCGAGCTAAGCGGCCTCTCCCCAAAGGACCAGGCCAGCCTCAAGCCCATCAGCTGGTCCTTGAACGTCCCCGTGCCCCTACTTGGGCGGGTGGAGGCCTGGCTCTGCTTATACCAACTCTACGACGAGGTGACACATAAAGCCTCTTGAATCCAAGGCCAAAAGCAAAGCCGCTTGACCCTAGTTGGATCAGCCGCAAGCTGGGTGAGGAACTCCTCGGCAGCCAGGCGTTTGTGT
>NZ_QWKZ01000083.1 GCF_003574085.1 Meiothermus luteus
TCAGGGGGGTGAAGCGGAGGACCGGGGTGGTGGGGGTGTTTCCGAGCGAGAGGAGCCTGGCCAACCTGGCCACGGTGGTGATGCTGAGGGCGAGTGAGGACTGGGCGTTCAGGCGTTACATGGACATAGGCCCGCTCTGGGCTGTGGAGGAGAAACCCACAAAAAAGGCTACTTGACCACCTCCAGGTAGCGTCCCACCGGTTCCTCCGCCACCGCGAGGTAGGCTTATGGAAACCGTTCTTGTCTAGGTAGCCCACTACCATACTTTGGACTTTGGGTACGCACCGCATCACTCTTGGATGCTCGGTTGAAGCTTTAGAAGGACTGCTATGCTGGAATTGTAAGAGTGGACGGCCTAGCAAGCTGGCCTGCATTACATCATAACCTCCTTGTAAACAGCCACCAATAGTTGAGCCACTCTCTTCCATGAATAATTCTCCCTAATGTAGTTGCTTTGGCCATGCATATCTCTCTTTTGTGTAAGAGCAAGCTCTAGGGCGCTTGATATTTGGGTTATGTTATCTTGCTCAACAAAAGTTGCGAAGCCTCTCAAATATTCTTGAACTGGAGGAGATATACCGACAACAAGATTAGCCCCATTGATGCCCGCCTCTAGGTTGGCAAGCCCAGGAGTTTCCATCCAAGAGACTAGCGCATGGACATGAGCTGCCGCGTACGCATCGGCTAGATCACTGCTACCATTGGGCAAGAAGGGTATGTGTTTTGCATAGCCCGGGTAGCGTTCGAGCTCCACTCTAAAACGTTCAAAGTATTTCTCCTCCTCAGGTAAGCTAACTGGGGCGCCAATAAAAACCAAAGGCAGCTTGTGTTTAGCAGCAGCACGAAGTAGATTTAAGGAATTTTTGCGCTTTTCAATTCGTCCAACGCACAAGATAAAACGTTCTTCTTTGGCTAATTCCGGCAAGTATTTGCGCCTAAAACCATCCGGATCTTGACCGAGAAAATCGTCTCTGACAGCATTTGGTATTACCCTCATAGAGGAATCGGGCAAATTAAACAGTCGTCTTAGTAAGACCTGTTCACTTTTAGAATTCGGCAAGACCTTGCTAGCACTACTTAAGACGGATTTTCTAAGTCCAGACACGGAGTATGGAAGAAAAGCAGAGAGCCGATAAAGTAGGCGTGATAAACCTATAGGGTAAAATATTGAAGAAACTACATAGGGAACACCTTTGCCCCTAAGCAATTTTGCGATTTGGGCAAAAACGTAGTCGCTACCAAATAGATGAACGATGCTATTGTTTGTTATTTGATCACGGTTAAAATAGTCAGCAAACTCAATACTTAAGCCAAATTGCTCAAGGGCAAGTTTGGTTTCAAGTAGTTGAACCTCAGTACCGCCGAAAGCTAGAGAAAATGGCCTTGGTGTAAAAAAGATCACTTTCATGTTCCCCTTAGCCTTCGTATTCGACAAGATATCTTTCTGCTTCTTTTGAGTAAATTTCTGCGATAGTTTCTCTGTCGCCTACCAGCTGAAGCTGTGTGATTTTTGCAAATGTTACTATTTCGTAAAAAAACATTAGGAGCGCTAAGTACGCTCCGCGCCAGCCGTCTTTGAACCCCTTGCGGAGCAGGTAGAACGCTAAGAATTTCCTTGTTGCTCTAAAAAAAGCCTTTGATATGTTGACGTGCTTGCTAGCCTTAGACTTAACATATTGCAAGGCATGAATGCTAGTGTAACGATTAAGCTTGTCTAAAAAATGAGACACATCCAGATAACTGAAGTGTATTATCGCCATCCCTTGTTGGTAGGGCATATCATAAATCTTGGCCCCTGGCATAAGTTCAATGTGATCATGCATATTTGGCCGAATACTAAGTTTGCCACGCCTGAACAATCGATATTGTTTGTCGTCATTGGGTGACCACCCAGAATGTTCAACCGGCGCACCTGCCAGATAGTTAATACGCGGCACCTTAATTACGTCGTACTCGCCTGTGGATGCCAAACGAAGTAATTCACGGCTTAAGCACTTTGGAACCAGTTCATCTGCATCCAGAAAAAACATCCATTCGTTCTTGGCACTGTCTATCGCAAGAGATCTGGCTATTTCAAACTCGGCAACTCGGTCAAAAGAAAAAACCCTAGCACCATATTTTCGCGCAATTTCTACTGTTCGATCCTCACTATGCATGTCCACTACAACAATCTCGTCGGCCCACGAGGTTACAGAACGAAGAGCATACTCCAAGTTCCTCTCTTCGTTTAGCGTAATCATCAACACTGAGATTTTTGGTATGTCTTTTTCCATATTGCCTTACCTCACCTTCCACGCCCAGTATAGTTCTCGGACGGTCGTTTTGTGCCTTTGTGCAAAGATCACTCCAAAGAGTAATAGTCCAAGCAGAAAAAAGCCAACCAAAATATACAAGTTGGGCACGGTTGCTAGTTGTGCCAGCAACCAAACGATTACTCCAACGAGTAAAGACGTCGCCCAAGTAGACAACACGGGCCCCCAGATGCAAATTGGGAGTTGTTTCCTTACAATTGCAAAGAGCCAAAGGTTGGTGACTTGAACTACTACGTTTGTTATCGCGAAACCAATATCTCCGAACCAGTAAACGAACGGAAGCCCTAAAACCCAGGTAATACCAGCCCACAGCAGCGTAAAGGCGAAAGTTGTTTGAGATTGTCCAAGAGCATTCAGCAAACCTTGCAAGGGAGTGGATGAGGCCACCACCAGGTTTGCTAAAACCAGCAAATAAAATATTGGCAATGCTACAAGCCACTTCTCACCGAATATCAACCGCGTAATTGGTTCAATCAGTACCAGAGTAAGCACCGAAACCGGTGCGGTAATGGCGTTGGTCACCAACAACACTCGCTCAACAAACCTAGCCAGTAGTACTCGATCCTGCTGGAGTCGAGCGAACATGGGCATATATAAGCGCTGGAACACCATTAGGGCCATTACAGTATAGTTCGCGACCATCTGAGCCCAATTGATATAACCCACTGACTCTGCCCCCAGGTAAAGCCCCACAAAGACTGGGGTTATCGAGTCTTTGATCAGAGAAACAACCTGCCCCCCTTGAAGAAACAAGCCGAATTCAAGATGTTTACGGGCCGTATTCCAGTCCCAGCTCCAGCCTATCTTCCAGGGGCTGATCCAGTTGGCTAGGATCGCACCGGTAATTGAGCGGAGCAAAAGGGCTATAGCGAAAGAAAGCGGTCCGAGACCCCACCAGGCTAAAAATACTGCGGTAACGTTGTAGGTAAAGGCTTGGGCTATTTCCACAAGTGCAAGCTTGTCAAAGGCCAGATGGCGCTCGAGACGTACCTGCGGTATCACCATGAAAGATGTAGCCAGTAACGAAAGGGCGACCAAGCGAAATATCCATGCATTGTCTGGCGGCAGACGGTACGCGTGCGCAATCCATGGCGCCGCCATCCACAGAACCAAAACCAAAGCAATAACAATAACCTGCTGAATTGTATAGACTGACCTATACTCAAGCTCGACGGGTTCGTTTGGCTGGCGAATGAGGCTAGCAGCCAAACCGGTGCCGCCAAACGCAGCGAGAAAAGTTAGGAGGAAAGTGACGATGGCATATAGGCCGAATTCTGTGGGGGTTAGTAGGCGTGCCAGTAAGATTCCACCCACAACGTTCAGCCCCTGTACCACTACCTGACGAACCATCAAGGCAGTAGCGCTCCGAACTGCTTGGTGGCCCAAGTCTCGTGGAGACAAGGTTTGTTCACTCAAATCACTCATAAGCTCCGGAATTCTCTTAGGGAGCCCCAACCCTGCGGTCCCAAAACTCGAGCCAGATACGGCAGGGCAACCAGGGGCAGCAAATAGTTGGCGAACTGCACCCCGTAGAGTGCCAGGAGGTTCTGCGCCGTGCGCCCCCGAAGAAGCTGGATGGCTCGAGCCCCTATGCTCACGCGTTCCTCCCCAGGGCCTCGAGTAGGCGCCGCATAAGGGCCAGATGTTCGGGCAAGCGAGAGAAAATGGCCTTGGCAAGCTCCTCGTTGTAGGTATGGGCAGTCGAATTCCGATCGTCTACCATCTGCATACCCCAACGCCCCTCAGCTTCGGTCAAGATGCCAACTTCATAGCAAGCCCGCACCACGCCCTTAGGCGACTTAGGCGAGGCCAAGTCTATCCCTTCGCACTCCCTAAAGTAAAGCTGGGCAGCTTTCCACACAGCCTCCAGGGTGTACTCGAAGCGCTGGATGGCTGCGTCGCGAATCACGGTGTCTGCAGAAGACCCCAGCGGAAGCTCCGCCAGGGTTTCTAGGGCTCTGTGGGCAATGGAGATCCTTTGGGCTAACCGATCCATCGCACCCCCTCGGTCTGCACGCGCTGCACCAGCTCCGGCGGGGCCTGCGAGAGGTCTACTAGGTCCACCCGAAACAGTAAGTTCGATTCCTCCAAGCGCTCCCGTAGCTGGGACAGCAGGCCCACCGGAAGAGGGGCCTGCGGCAGTACCCCCACGTCTAGGTCGGAACCCCGGCGCAGCGCTCCGCGGGCCGCTGAACCGAAGAGGTAGACCTGTACCGGCAGGCCAGCAAAAAAGTCCTCCAGCATGGCCCGCAAAGCAGCCAGATCGAGTGAGGGGTTCATGCGGCCTCCTCGAGCCAACCCTCTACCGCCTTCAGGATGGCTTCGGCCTGGGCTAAAGCCGCCCTGGCTTCCGCTTGCGTGTAGGCTTCGGCGGGGGTGAGTTCGGCCAGGGCGTCGGGGTAGCGGGTGGGGATGTAGAGCTTATCCAGCGCCAGCGCACTGTCCAGCAAAGGGGCAAACGCACCCTTGGCGTCTCCTGGCATTTCCCGTACCAGCCGCCCCAGGGAGTGCCCCCAGGGGTCTGCATCCAGAGCCAACCAGACCGCTTTGAGGGCCTTTTCCCCGGCTTGCTGGGCGAAAAAAGCGGCCTGAGCATACTTTCCTACCGCTTCCAAAGCCCTGGCCGCCTCGAGGTCATCCCTTGCCTGGCGGAGCCAGCGGTGGGCTTCACGCCGTTGTTTTTCTGCGCTCATACAGGAGCTTGGCCTCCTTGAGTACGCCCTTCAGAAAAGGCAGGTCGCGGCGGTTCTCGAGCTCGGCAGGCGTCAGCACCACCGGCTCTACCACCCAGGGCAAGTCCTTTAGGGCCGAGAGAACCGTACCGATGCGCTCGAGCGGAGATAGAGGGGTTTCCCAAAGCACCAGCAGATCGAGGTCCGAACGCCGGGTGGCCGTACCCCTGGCGTGCGAGCCAAACAGGTAGACCCGCTCAACCCCCAGGGGAGCCAGTCGCTCGGCCACGGCAGCCCAATCGCTCATCTGAGACATTGTACACGCCGGCGCTGAATCAGAACCGATGGCTCTTGGCAAATAAAGGGCTATGTTTGGCCCCTTGGCCGATCTTGCCGCCATCTGCCGCCCCCGCATAGCAGTGGCTGTACAGGCGGTGACTGGAATTTCGAGGTATATTTGGCCCGTTGGAGGTAGACGGCATGCCTTTTCGGTTCGAACCCCTAGCCATTCCCGAGGTGATTTTGGTTGAGGCCAAGGCTTTTCCCGACGAACGAGGTTTTTTCATGGAAACCTTCAAGCGCTCTGAGTTCATGCAGGGGGGTATTGATCGGGTGTTTGTTCAGGACAACTACTCCTACTCTCGTCGGGGCACCGTGCGGGGCCTGCACTACCAGATGAACCCCGCTGCCCAGGGTAAGCTGGTGGCCTGCTTACGGGGTGAAATTTACGACGTAGCGGTGGACCTGCGCAAAGGTTCCTCCACCTACGGCCGCTGGGTTGGCGTGGTTTTGAGCGCGGAGAACCGGCGGATGCTCTGGGTGCCCGAGGGGTTTGCCCATGGCTTCCAGGCCCTTACCGAAGGGGTGATGGTCTGGTACAAGGTGACCGCGGAGTACGAACCCGCCACTGAGCGAGGTGTCCGTTGGGACGATCCTGCCTTGGGCATTGAATGGCCGCTTAGAGAGGAGGCCATTGTCTCGGCTAAGGATGCGGCGCTACCCAGCCTGGCAGAACTTTCGGAAACCGACAACAACTTTACCTATGGAGGGCGTTCATGAGGACAGTGCTGGTTACAGGCGCTGGAGGGTATATTGGCAGCGTCCTCACGGGACTGCTTTTGGAGGCGGGCTACCGGGTACGGGCGCTAGACCGATTCTTCTTTGGGCCCACCCTGGCCCGTTTGCAGGAAAACCCCAACCTGGAGCTGGTCAGGGCCGATGTGCGGGACTGCGACCCTAGGGTGCTGGAAGGGGTTTGGGCGGTGCTCGACCTGGCGGCCCTTTCCAACGACCCGGCGGGGGAGCTTGATCCCACCACTACCCTGGCCATCAACCACCAGGGGCGGGCCCGCATGGCCCGGCTGGCCAAGGAGCGTGGGGTAGAGCGCTATGTGCTGGCCTCCTCATGCAGCGTGTACGGCTTTCAAGAAGGCCTTTTGGATGAGTCTTCGCCCACCAACCCCCTCACCACCTACGCCGAGGCCAACCTGAAGGCCGAGGAATCCAACCTGCCCTTGGCGGACGAGGGCTTTTGCGTTACCGCCCTGCGGCAGGCCACTGTTTACGGGCTTTCGCCGCGGATGCGCTTTGACCTGGCCATCAACGGGATGACCTTGGGGCTTTGGCGGGATGGGAAGATACCCCTTCTGCGCGATGGTACCCAGTGGCGCCCTTTTGTGCACGTGCGGGACACCTCGAGGGCCTTTTTGATGGTGCTGGAGGCCCCTAGGGAAAAGGTCAACGGCCAGGTCTTCAACGTGGGCGCCGATGAGCAGAACTACCAGATCATGCCCCTGGCCCAACAGATTGCCGAGGCCCTGGGAAAGCCGTTTGATTTTGAGTGGTACGGCCTGCCCGACCACCGCTCCTACCGGGTGAGCTTTGCCAAAATTCGCAACGCCCTGGGCTTTGTCCCCCGCTATACCCCTGCGGATGCGGCCAGGGAGATTGCCGCCGCCCTCGAGGCGGGCTCGGTGGTGCCGGACGACCGGACCATCACCCTAAAGTGGTACAAAAACCTTTTGGAATGGCACCGGATTATCCGCGAGGTGGAGCTGGATGGGCGCATCCTCTAAGGTAGCGGTGATTGGGGCCCAGGGGCAGCTAGGCAGCGACCTGGTGCGGGTGCTTTCGGAGGCTTATGAGGTGGTGGGGTTCACCCATCAGGAGCTCGAGGTGGCCGACGTGGCCTCGGTGGAGCGGGCCCTTGGTGGACAGGGCTGGGCGGCCATCATCAACACCGCGGCTTTTCATAAGGTGGAGGCCTGCGAGGTTGAGCCGGAGCGCGCCTTTCGGGTGAACGCCCTGGGGGCCTTGAACGTGGCCCGGGTGGCCCGGGCCACAGGGGCCAAGTGCGTCTACATCAGCACCGACTACGTCTTTGACGGGGCTAAAGGGAAGCCTTACCTCGAGTCGGACCCCCCCCGCCCGCTCAACGTCTACGGGGCCTCTAAGGTGGCAGGGGAGCAGCTTTGCTTGATGACGTTGGAGGACGCCCTGGTGCTCAGGATTTCCAGCGTGTTCGGTAGAGCGGGGGCCAGCGGCAAGGGGGGCAACTTCATTGAGACCATTCTACAAAAAGCGCGGGCGGGAGGGCCTTTGCGGGTAGTAGCGGATCAGGTTATGAGCCCGAGCTATACCTTAGATGTGGCCCGGCTTCTGCTGGGTCTTTTGCAGAAGAACGTCCGCGGGGTGGTGCACGGGGCCAACCAGGGGGTTTGCTCCTGGTTTGAGCTGGCCCGGGAAGCGGTGCAGTTGTGCGGCCTGGGGGTTGAGGTGGAGCCTATACCCTCCAGCGCTTTTCCTTCGCCGGTGAAGCGCCCCCCCTACTCCGCCCTCGCCAGCGAGCGGCTGGCCGGCCTGGGCTTGGAAACCCGCCCTTGGAGGGAGGCGCTGGCGGACTATTTGCGGGAGAAGGGGCACCTTGTGGGGTGAGGGGTGCAGGGCCTTTCCGTAGTGGTGGTAAGCCACAACGCCCAGGCGGTGTTGCTGGAGTGCTTAGCGCGGCTTTCTCGCCACTACCCCAGCGCCGAGGTGGTGGTGGTGGACTCGGGCTCTACCGACGGCAGCGCCGAGGCCGTGGCCGAGCGGTTTCCCCAGTGCCGCCTCCTCCGGGTGGAGAACCGGGGCTACCCGGCGGCGGTGAACCGGGGGCTTTCGGTGGTCAGCGGGGACTACCTGGTGCAGATGAACAGCGATGTGTACCTGGAGGCGGGCGACCTCGAGGCCCTCTTGGAGGCTGCCCGGGCCGACCCCAAAGCCGCCCTGGTGGGCCCTACCCTGGTAACCCCTCAAGGGCGCTTCCAGTCCTTTGGGCCTCTGTACACCCCGAACTACTGGAACCTGCGGGCTCCCCGCCGGGTGGCCTGGATTTCCGGGGCCCTGACCCTGATGCCCCGCGCGGCCTACCAGGCCCTGGGGGGGATGGATGAGCGGTTTTTCTTCTACAACGACGACCTCGAGTGGTGCTTGCGGGCCCGCCGCAAGGGCTGGCGGGTCTTGCTGGTGCCCCGCCGGGTGCTGCACCTGGGCGGCAGCTCTACCCCCAAGGACCCCCGTTTCCTGGCCGAGGGCTACCGGGGGGGGCTCCTGCTGAGCCGGGACTACTACCCGCACCTGCACGGCCTGCACAAGAAGGCGGTCTGGCTCGAGGCCCATTTGCGAATCTGGCTTGACCCTGACCCTACCCGCAGGGCGGGCTACCGGCTGATTCTGGACAAAGTTTGTAGAGGGGGTTTGGACAGGCCTCTGTTACCGTGAAAAAAAGTGGCGTTTTGCCAGCTTACGCTCCCGGTTTCCAAAGCGTTCGCAGCTCCGAAAGCCCCTGCAGTTTTTCGTCGCGCGACACGAGCACCGCACCCAACCGAAGGGCCGTCGCAACAATGAAGCGGTCTGCGGGATCGGGGTGGGGCAGGGGGAGGCCATCGGCCTCCAGCGCGATGTAGGCGTCCAGCGGCACCACTTCGATGCCTGGCACCCGCAAAGCATCCTCGAGCCAGCGCCGCACTCCTGAGGTGAAGGCCAGCCGCCCCTTCCGGGCCAGCACGGCTACCTCCCAGGCACTGATGGCGGAAACAAAAAGCGCCTGCTCTGCGCGGGCTTCCTCCAGCAAAGTCTCCAGCCCCCTGGGAAGCTGAATGGGGTCGGCCAGGAAGTAGACCCAGGCGTGGGTATCGAGCAGGTAGCGTTTCAAGCCAGCGCCTCCCAGGGCTCATCCGTAGGCTCCGTGGGCTGCTCATAGCGCAAAAGGGTACCTCGAAGGCGCTTTCGCACCTCCTCGCCCCGGTAGGGGCGGATTTCCAGCACCAACCGGCCCCGGTCGCTCAGAATTAGGGGCTCGCCCGTAGCCTCTACCCTGCGCAAAAGCTCCAGAGCATGGGCTTTGAAATAGCTTTTGGAAACTTTCATGCCTAGGGTCATGGTACATGGTCATTTTAGAGAAATCAAGCTGGGTTGCCTCTGTTAGCAATTGTTAACAATCGCTCATAAAGGCTCGAGCCGAGGGTTACAGCATCACCCGGCTGCGATCCCCCAACACAAGCTGCAGCGTGTGGCGCCTTGTGTTCCCTTTACCATCCACCACCACCCCCTGCCCCAATACGCTGCTGTCCAGGCGGTAGGGCAGGTGATAGACCTGGGCCTCGTCCATCAGAATGGAATACTCGACCTCGCTGGCAATCACCCTGGCGTTTTTTCCGATGGCGGTGTAGGGACCGACAAACCCATCCTCAATGAGGGCTCCAGCACCGATGTAGGCCGGGCCGCGCACGGTGCTGCGCACGATTTTGGCGCCTGGCTCCACCACCACCTCGCCAATCACCTTAGCCTCGAGCAGCTCGCCCTCAATCCGCCGCGCAACCTGGGACAGGGCCAGCCGGTTGGCGTCCAACAGGTCCTCGGGCTTCCCGGTGTCCTTCCACCAGCCCCGCACCTGGTGGGCCACCACCCGCTGGCCGCGGTCCACCAGCCCCTGGATGGCCTCGGTGATCTCGTACTCGCCGCGCCCGCTGGGCCTTAGGCCCTCGATGATGGGGTGGATGGCCGGGCTGAAGAGGTAGACCCCCACCAGGGCCAGGTTGGAAGGGGGGTCTTGGGGCTTCTCCACCAGCCGCACCACCCGGCCCACCTCGTCCAACGCCACCACCCCGAAGGCCCGGGGGTCGTCCACCGGGCAGAGCAGCACGATGGCCGCGGGGTTGGTCGCCTGGTACTCGGCCACCAGGTGCCGGATGCCGCCCGAGAGCAGGTTGTCGCCTAGGTAGAGCACGAAGGGGTGCTCCCCCAGGAAAGGCCGGGCGGTCTTGACCGCGTGGGCGATGCCCAGAGGGGCTTCCTGGACGATAAAGGTAAAGCGCGCCCCCCAGCGGGTGCCATCCCCAAGCGCTGAGCGTACCTCATCGCCGGTCTCGGGGCTCAGCACCACCCCGATGTCGCGTATGCCGGCCGCCACTAGGTCTTCTATGGCATAGAACAGGTTGGGCTTTCCGGCGATGGGGATAAGCTGCTTGGCCCGGGTGTGGGTGAGGGGGCGCAGGCGGGTGCCCTTGCCCCCGGAGAGGACCAGCCCTTTGAGTTCCATAGCGGGCTCAGTTTACCAGGGAGTATGGTGTAAAATCCGGGGAAGCGGTGGAAGGTTCCTCAGGAGGGTTTTCATGGTGCTGTCCAGCGACAACGCCCGTTTTTCTCTAGAGAAGACCCCGCCTAGCTTCGTCCTGTTCGGTGAGCCCACCGAGGGGCTGAGGCCGATAGCCCAGGCCCTACCCGGGGTCTTGCAGGCCAAAGGCTACCGGCTAGCGCCCACCGAAGAGGCCCCTAGGGCGGTGCTGAACTTTATCCGGGCGGATAGACCCACCCCCTACCGGCGCAAGGCCCAGGGGACCATGGTGGTCTCGTTCTTGGAGCTGCCCGAGGTGCCCCAAGACCCCATCGCGGCCCTGTACAGCTACCTGGTACGGGCCCTTTCCAATATGCTGGTGGTCTATGTGCCGGGGTGGGGGGCGCACTTCCTGACCCTGGAGCTCGGCCAGTACCACGAGCCCGAGGGCCCCGGCTTCATGGAGCGGGTAGCCGAGCGGATCCACCCCATTGCCTCCTCAGTCCTGGTGGTGCACAACCGCTTCGAGCCCGACCTCGAGCCCGAGCTCTGGCAGGGCGATGAGCTCACCGAGAGCCTAAGCGCGGCGGGCCGCCGCCTGGCGGAGTGGGATCTGCTCCCTGCGGCCTTCCCCATAGAGGAGATTCTGCCGCCTGAGGACTTGCGCCATGTCAAGCGCCTTTATGGCATCGGGGGGCTCTCCTACGGCAACCTCTCGGTGCGTAAGGACGAGCGGCGCTTCTGGATGTCGGCCAGTGGGGTGGACAAGGCCAACCTGCGCGAGATTGGGCGGGACATCCTCCTGGTTACCGACTACGATCCCCTGGAGAACGCCATGCGTCTTTCGGTACCGCCGCATGTGGAGCCCCGGCGGGTGAGCGTGGACGCCATTGAACACTGGATGATCTACCGCGAGCACCCTCAGGTGGGGGCTATTATCCACGTGCACGCCTGGATGGAGAACGTTCCCTCCACCCAGTTCAACTACCCCTGCGGGACCTACGAGCTGGCCAGCGCGGTGGCCGAGAAGGTGCGGGAGGCCCCCGACCCCAGCCGGGCGGTGGTGGGGCTTAAGAACCACGGCCTGACCATCACCGGCCGCAGCCTTGAAGACATCTTGGAGCGCATTCAGGGGCGGCTTTTGCGGCAGGTGCCGATGAGCTAGGCGTGTTGGACGGGAGGGAAGGAGGCTGTGGGGCCAGTTCCGCTCTTGTTTGGATGTGGAGAATTTTTTGCGGCCCATCGGGTACCCTAGGGGCATGTCTAGGTTTCCTGTGCTGCCGCTTTTGGTGGTCTTGGCCCTCATGCTGGCTGGGTTTTTAGGGCTGTATTTTCTCTGGCCGGGCTTGAGGGAGGGTTTGGAGGGGGTCTACCGCCTGTTGAGCCGGGGGAACCTCGAGGAGATTCGGGCCTGGGTGGCCAGCCTGGGCTGGGTGGGTCCTTTGGCCATCCTTTTGCTGATGATCGCCCAGACCCTGGTCTCGGTGGTGCCCATGACCCTGGTGATGCTGGTCTCGGTGCTGGCCTTTGGGCCGGTCTTGGGCGGGGTGCTGGGCTGGATGGGGG
>NZ_QWKZ01000084.1 GCF_003574085.1 Meiothermus luteus
CTCCCACCCGGTGGGCACCGCCTCCAGCCCGTCTTCCACCGGGAGCAGCTCGGCCCCTGCCCCTACCTGGGGGGTGCTCAGTTGGGGGTCTAGCCGGGCTTCGAGCCTGCCCGCCGTGAGCCGGACCCGCACCCAGCGGAGCCCACCTGGGCTCGAGGCAGGCCCTTGGGGCTCTGGGTTCTCTTCCAGCGCGAGGAGCAGCAGCTCGGCCTCCTGCGGCGTGATTTTTCCTGCTCGGAGCAGCGCTTCTATCCGTTCTCGTTCACTCATGAGCGTCTCCCACCTAGGCGTACCCCAGCTGGCTGTTTGGGGCCTCCAGCTTCTCAGCCCAGGCCCGAAGCCAATAGGCCAGCCGCCGGCGCAGCGATGTCCGGGGCAGCCGCCGCTCCCTTTCGGCCTCCCGCAGGAGCTCGGCCACCCTGAGCACGGCTACGGCCTCGAGCGCGTGGGGATGTGGGTACATGGTAGGCCTCCCTGGTATAAATATAAACCAGGGATTTCTATTTTGTCAACCTGATACTTATATTTTCTAAACCTTTACTTTGAGGATTTGTCCCAACAGGGCCTCAAAGCGCTCAATTCGTCCCAGCAGCACCCGCATGCCCTCCCACCAGAACTCCTCTGAGCGCAGGTTAAAACCGAAGCGGGCCGCCAGCTCCTCGGCGCGGTGCATTCCCACTGAGGCCAGGAGCGCTTTGTACTGGGGCAGAAAGTCGGGCCCCTCGCTCAGGTACCTCTGATAGAGGGCCAGGCCAAAGAGCAGCCCAAAGGCATAGGGGAAGTTGTAGAAGTTTGCCCCGTAGTAGTGCCCTTTGACCGCCCACATATAGGGGTGGTAGGTGGCCAGGGCCTCGCCGTAGGTGGCTTGTTGGGCCTCGAACATGAGGCCGCAAAACTCCTCCGGCAGCAGCTCCCGGTTGCGCCGCTTGGCAAAGACCGCCCGCTCAAATAGGAAGCGTGAGTGGATGTCTACGATGACCTGGGCGGCGCTTTGCAGGCCGCCCTCTAAAACCCCAAGCTGTTCGGCGGGGGGAAGGGTCTTTAGGGCGGCCTCGCCGATGACTGTTTCATTCATGATGGAGGCGGTCTCAGCCAGGGTCATGGGCTCCTGCCGAAGGAGGTAGGGCACCTCCCGCAGGCAGTGGTTGTGGTAGGCGTGGCCCAGCTCGTGGGCCAGCGTGGAGACCGATTCGTAGCTGTCCTCGTGGTTGAGGAGGATGCGTGAGGCCCCCTGACCAACCGGCATGCAGTAGGCTCCCCCGGCCTTGCCCTTGCGAGAGGGTGCGTCCAGCCAACACTCATCAAAGGCCCGCTGAGCCAGGGCAGCGGCCTCTGGGGAGAACTGGGCCAGATGAGCGAGGATGAAGGAGCGCCCTTCCTCCCAGCTCCAGCGCCTGGGGCTCTCTCCGGGGACCCGCAAGGGGGCGAACAGGTCCCACCAGTCTAGCTGAGGCTTGCCCAAGGCCTTGGCTTTAGCCGTGAAGTAGCGCCGCCAGTGTGGGAAGCTCGCCACCATCACGCTTTGCAGGGCCTCGAGGGTTTTGCGCTCAATGCGGTTTTCAAAGAGGGCGGGGGCCAGGTCGTCCTCCCAGCCGCGCCGGCGGTTCAGGGTGGAGACCTCTCCTTTATAGCCGTTTAGGGCTGCGGCCAAGGGGATTTGGTGGGCCTCCCAGGCCTGTAGTTCGGCCTGGTAAGCCGCCTTGCGCACGGCCTCCTCCGGGTGCATGGCCAGGTTGCGTACTGCGGAGATGGGCAGCTCCTCCCCGTTTACCTGGGCGGTGATTTGGCTGGTTAGGTGGGTGTGCAGCTTGACCCAGGCCCTTCCCCCTGAGAGGGAGAGCTCAGCGGCCAGGGTCTCCTCAGGTTCGGACATCATGTGGGCAGCCTGGATGCGGGCTTCCTCGAGGAGCAGCCGGTACTCACCCGCCTGCACCTCCTCGGGATCCAGCCCAGCCAGCCAGCGCTGCAGCCGGGGGCGCAGCTTTTGGAACTTCAGGTAGACCAGCTCCAGCTCGGATAGCCGGGCCTGGGCTGCTGCGTCCGCGCTGTTGCTGTCCACCCGCATCAGCAGGTAGGCGTAAAGCGGGCCAAAGGTGTCCCCAAAGGCGTTGAGCCGATTGACGAGCTCTAGGAAGGTTCCGCGGTCTGTGGCTGCTCCTTCCTTTCCAATGCGGCGGGCCTCCAGGAAGCTGCCCAGCTCAGCGAGCTGCGCTTCCACTCGCCGCCAGGTTTGCAAGAAAGCCTCGGATTCCAGCCCAGGAAACAGCGAGTCTAGGTCCCAAGTGGGCAGTTCGGAAGTGGTAGCGCTCATGACCGGAGTATACGATGAGGCTTCACACACTTCCGCTAATGAGGGGTATAGACTAAAGCCCGTGTACGCCTTTTCTCAGGCGCTGCGCTCGTTGCGCCAGCACCTCACAAGCACCCTGGCGACCTTCTTCACCGCTTTGGTTTCCTTCACCTTGCTGTTTTTGCTGGGGCTTGTGCTTTGGAACCTGGACCGGGTGGTGGCCTCCCTTGAGCGCGAACTGGAGGTAGCGGCCTTTTTGAAGCCGGAGGCCGCTGCCGAAGCCCTTCTGAACCAGATCCGTTCCTGGCCCGAGGTGAGCGAGGTGCGGCTCCAGACCAAGGAGGAGGCCCTGGCCCTGCTGCAGCTTGACTACCCCTACCTGGCCCAGGCCCAGGAGTTTGTCCAGAACCCCTTGCCCGACACCCTGCGCATTCGGCTTTCAGACCCTCAGGCGGTGCGCGAGGTGGGCCGGCGGGTGGCCCGGCTGGAGGGGGTGGAGGGTGTGGAGTATGGAGGGGCCCTTACCGAACAGCTGGTGCGGCTGCTTTTCGGGCTGCGGGTGGCGGTCAACGTGCTGATTGCCCTCTTGCTCCTGAACACCCTCTTTAGCGTGATGGGTACCATCCGGCTTTCCATAGAGAACCGCCGCGAGGAGCTTCGGGTGATGCAGCTGGTGGGGGCTACCCGGCGCTTCATCCAAGGGCCCTTTGTGGTGGAAGGGGTCCTGCTCACCCTGGGGGCGGCGGGGTTGGCGCTGGTTTTGGGAGGGGCTGCGTACGGTTTCCTGGCTGGGGCGCTGCAAAGCTTGCTGCCCTTTGTTCCGGTGTTGGCTCGAGGCGATTTGCTGCAGGCTGGGCTGGCCTTGCTGCTTCTGGCCTTGCTTCTGGGGGCGCTGGGGGCCTACCTAGCCAGCCGGGCCCATCTAAGGGAGACCGACCTATGAGGGGTGCTTGGGGATGGGTAGGGGTTTTGCTGCTGGGGCTCAGCCTGGGGCTGGCCCAGTCTAGGCTAGAGGAGCTGCAGCGCCAAGCCCAGGAAAGCCAGCGCCTGCTCCGGCTTCAGCAGCAGCGCGTTGAGCAGCTCAACCGCGAGCTGGCCAACCTGGACGTGGCCACCCAGCAGCAGCTAGCCGAGCTAAGGCGGCTGGAAGGTGAGATAACCCGGCTCGAGCGGGAGCGGGCCGAGCTAACCCGGCAGATTGACCTCCTCGAGGCCCAAAAGAAGCAGGCTGAAACCAGGATTGCCGGCCTACAGAGGGAGCTGCGGGGCTTGCAGGGGCGGCTTTCGGCTCTTCTGCGGAGCCTGCACCGCGAGCGGGCTGGGCGCTACTTGCCCCTGCTTAGGGCCGAGTCGTTTACCGACCTTGCGGTGCGTAGCCGCTGGGTGGGCACGCTGGGACGGCACCAGACCGACCTGATGGAGCGTATCCGAAACACCGTGCGTCGGCTCGAGGAGGAGCGGCAGCGGCTGGAGCTTTTGGTCAACACCCTTACCGAGCGCCGGGCTGAGCGGCAGGAGCGCATTGCGGCGCTGGCCCAGAACCGCCAGGCGGTGCGGCTTACCCTGGCCCGCTTGCAGGCCCAACGGGCTGGCCGGCAGGTCATCTTGCGGGAAACCCTCCAGGCTCAAGCCCAGCTCCGGGCCGAGCTGAGGGGGTTGCAGGAGCGGATTGCGGCTGAGCTGCGCCGGATTGCCGAGGAACGCCGCCGGGAGGAGGAGCGTCGCCGCCGCGAGGCCGAGGAGCGCCGGCGTAGGGAACTGGCGGCCCAACGCGAGCAGGAGCTTCAGGCCCGGCGCCAGCGGGAGGAGGCCTCGGTGCCCCGCGAACTCGTTGGAGCGCTGATGTTCCCGTTGCGGGGGGGGCGTGTGGCCGAAGCCTACGGTTACCTGGGCAACGACTGGCAGACCCTACAGGGGGGGGGGCCCTCGAGCCCCATCGTGGCCGCGGCGGACGGAGTGGTGATTGACAGCCTCTTTATCGCCAACCTGGGCTACACCCTGACCATCCGCCACTCCGACCGGCTGGCCACCCAGTACGTGAATGTTCTGGAACCCCAGGTGGCCGTGGGCCAGCGGGTCAGCCAGGGCCAGCTCATCGGTTACACCGGAGGGGGCGTCCTGATTCCTAGCGACCAGATGTGGTTCAGGGTGATTTTCATTGACGAGACTGGGAATTTCCGCTATGTGGACCCCTCGCGCTACTACTAGGGGGTGCGTATGTGGGGCAGCAGGGCTGCGCGAAGGGTGGGGTGGCTGGAGGCCCAGTTGAAGAGAGGGCGGGCAAAGGGGCTTTGCACAATGCCCTCCTTGACTGCGATGGGCACCCGCTCGGAGGGGTAGCGCAGGGCCCCCGTGGAGGCCACAAACTCGCTGGGAAAGCTAACCCAGATGGTGGAGGCTAGGAACAGGCCCCACACGAATCCCCCTACCCCGCCCACCAAGCCCTCTAGGGTGGGAGAGAGGGGGGGAAGGGGGATGAACTGGGCCAGGTAAGCCGCGAAAAGCCCCAGGGCCAGGGCCAGCAGGGGCAGGCCCCAAGGGGGCAGCAGGGGCCCCACCAGGGGGGCGAGCAGCCCGTAGATCGCCAGGGCCCCCACCAAGGCCAAGGTGAAGTGGGCTCCTCGGCGGATTCCCAAGGCCAGTGCGGCCGAGAGAACCAGCAGCGCCATCAGGTCAAGCCAGCTCAGCATCAGAGCGCAGTATACCTGCCCGTGGGCCTTGGGAGGGGCGGCTTTGCACAGAAGGGGGCTTCAGCGGCGGATGGTGTAGCCCTTCTCCTCCAGGCTGGTGAAAATCCGCTGCATGAAGCCGTCGGTCTCGGGGTCGGTCAGGGTGCGCTCGGGATGGCGGAAGGCCAGGTGGAAGGCCAGACTCTTCTGCCCAGCCGCTAGGGGCTTCCCCCGATACACGTCGAAGACCTCCAGCTTTTCCAGGTATGGCCCCCCATGGGCGCGGATGAGCCCTTCTACCTCCGCGTAGGGAATGGCCTCGGGGACCACCACCGCCAGGTCCCGCAGGCTGGCTGGGTGGCGGGGGATGTCCCGGAAGGTGGTCTCCCCTTTGGGCAGGGGTAGGTCCAGCTCGAAGAGGAAGACCCTGGGGGGCAGCTCGAGCCCCTCGGCGATGGCCGGGTGCAGGGCGCCGATCTGCCCGACCCGCTCGTCGTTCCAGTAGACCGCTCCGCTGATGCCAGGGTGCAGGTGGGGGAAGACCTCCTTCTCAACCCTTACCCGACCGCCCAGGCTCTGCGCAGCGGTTTCCAAAAGGCCCTTGAGGGCGAAAAATTCGCCCTCCAACCCCCGCTGCCAGCGGCCCACCACCACCTCGCCCAGCAGCAGGGCGGCCAGACGGGGGGTTTCGGTGCTCTGGAACACCCGGCCTAGCTCAAAGAGCAGGAAGGGCCCCTCTTCGCCCTGAGCCAAGGCGGTCTGCAGGTTCTTGAGGAGGCCCGGGTAGAGCATGGTGCGCAGGGCGGTGCGCTCCGGGGTCTGGGGGTTTTGCATGTAGACGGTGGGCAGGGGGGCCCGCAGGCGCTCGCACTCCTCCGGTGAGGTCCAGGCGTAGTTGATGACCTCTTGGAAGCCCAGACCGGCCATGACCGCCTTTAGCCGCTCGTTGGCCTCGTAGGGGCCGTCCACCCCCAGGTTGTCGGGATGGGGGAAGAAGCTGGGCAGGCGGACCGGGATTTTCTCGTAGCCCACCACTCGGGCCACCTCCTCTACCAGGTCTTCTTCAATGTTTAGGTCCACCCGGTGGCTCGGGGGGTAGACCCGATAAAGGCCGGCTTCCTGGGCTTCCGTCCGGCAGCCTAGGCGGTGCAGGATGGAAAGCTGCTCTTCCTCGGGGTAGTCCAGGCCCACCAGGCGGCTGGTGTAGGCGGGGCGGAAGGGAATCGGGGCTTTGGGCTGAAGGTGGTTGAGGTCGCGCCACTCCGCTGCGACCTCCACCTCTTCGCCCCCCCAGGCCTGGAGGAGCTCCAAGAAGCGGGCGGCCGCCCGGGGCAGACCCTCGGGGTCCGCCCCCCGCTCGAACCGGTAGGAGGCCTCGGTCCTGAGGCCGTGCCGCTTGGCGCTGCGGCGCACTGTTACCGGGTCAAAGTGGGCCACCTCCAGGGCCACCGCGGTGGTCCCTTCCCGAATCTCTTCCTCAGCGCCCCCCATGATGCCCGCGAGACCTGCCGGATGAGTTTGGGACCCCTTCTTCACCGTGATAAGCAGGTCCTCAGGGCTAAGGGTGCGGGCCACCCCGTCCAGGGTGGTGAGGGTTTCGCCCGGGCGGGCGAATCGGATGTAAAGCCCTTCTCCGATGCGGTCTGCGTCGTAGGCGTGCATAGGGTTGCCCAGCTCCAGCATGGCGTAGTTGGTGGCGTCTACCACGTTGGAGATGGGCCGCATGCCCGCGGCATAGAGGCGGCGCTGGGCTCCACGAGGAACAAGCCCAAAGCGGCCAGGTCGCGGGCCACCCCGTAGACCGAGAGCCAGTCCGGGCGGTTGGGGGTGATCTCAATCTCAATCACCTCGTCTGGGCCGTAGACTTCAGCCAGGGGTGTGCCCGGCGGCAGGGCATTGGGGGGGAATTCCAACAAGCCCCCAGCGTACTCGCCCATGCCCAGCTCGCGGGCCGAGAGGGCCATGCCAAAGGACTCCACTCCGGCGATTTTGCGCGCGCTCACGCTGCTTCCATCCGGCAGCAGGGCGCCGGGCAGGGCCAGCGCGACCCCCATGCCGGCTTTGACGTTGCTGGCCGCGGAGACCACCTGTACCTCGCGCCCCGCCTCCAGAACCAGCCGCCGCACCTCCTTGCCCTCCACCGGCCCCACCTCTTTGACCTGGGCGAACACCACCTTGCCGTGGGGCACAGGCAGGGGGTGTATGGCCTCGGTTTCAACGCCCAGCCCGGCCAGCATCTCCTCCAGGCGGTCGCTTCGGGGGGCTTCGGGCAGGAATTCCTTGAGCCAGCTATAGACGATTTTCATGTGCGGACCCCACCTTTTGGCCTCATCCTTTGAACTGCTTCAGGAAGCTCAGGCGGTTTTGGTAGAAGTAGCGGATGTCGGGGATGCCGTAGCGCAGGATGGCCAGCCGTTCCACCCCCATGCCGAAGGCCCAACCGGTCACACCCTGGTAGGCCCGGGGCAGCCCCAGCCTTTCGCGGTAGTCGTCCACCACCTTGAAAAGGTAGGGGTGCACCATCCCAGCCCCGCCCAGCTCGAGCCACTTTTCCCGCTCCGGCCACCACATGGCGAACTGCACCCCGGGCTCCACAAAGGGGAAGAAGGTGGGCTGGAAGCGGGCCTTGCCCTCCTTGCCAAAAAGCCCCCGGGCCAGCTCGGCGATGGCCCCCTTGAGGTCGGCCATGGTGATGCCTTCGCCCACCACCAGCCCCTCGAGCTGGTGGAACATGGCCTCGTGCGAGGCGTCGGTTTCCTCATAGCGGAAGACCCTACCTGGGACCACGATGCGGAAGGGCGGGGTGTGCTGAATCATGTAGCGGATCTGCATCCCCGAGGTGTGCGTGCGCAGCACCGCTCCCCCTAGCTCGTTGACCCTTTCGCCAAAGGGGCCTTGGATGGTGAAGGAGGGCTCCCCTCTGAACTCCACCCAGAAGGTGTCCTGCATGTCCCGGGCGGGGTGCCACTCGGGCATGTTGAGGGCGTCAAAGTTGAAAAACTCGCTTTCCACCTCGGGGCCCTCCACCACGCTGAAGCCCATCCGGCGGAAGATGCGCAGGAGCTCACCTAAAATCAGGCTGGTCAGGTGGAGCCCCCCGGAGGGAAAGGCAAGGCCGGGGAGGGTAACGTCCACCGACTCCTCCTCCAGCCGCCTCTGCAGGGCCTGCTCCTTTAGGGTTGCCTCGCGCGCCTCTAGGGCCTTTTCCAGCCGCTCTTTCCACTCGTTGAGGGTCCGGCCCCGCTCCCGCCGCTCCTCTGGGGAAAGCTGGCCTAGGGTCTTCATGGCCTGGGTCAGCAGGCCGTTTCTTCCCAGGTAGCGGACCTTAAGGGCTTGCAGGGCCTCCAGGCTCTCTGCGTGGCTGATTTCCTCCAGCGCTGTGTTCAGCTCCATCTGGCCTCCAAGGGCGAACGAGAGGGGCGGCCCACAGGCCGCCCGCGAGAGAGGTCTGCCCCTCCCGCAGGTCTAGCCAAAAAACCACCTCCCGGCCACGGCCTAAAGTCTACGCGACCGCCCTGCCGGACTCAAGGGCCTACCCAAGGGCGAGCAGGGCCAGCCCGGCCAGACCGGTGACCACCGCGCTGAGGAGCAGCAGGGGCGTTCGCGGGGCCAGCTTGGGGTTTTTGGGGGCTAGAAAACGCCAGATGTACACCTCCAAAGCGCTCAGGATGAGGAGCGCTCCCCCTAGCGGTTTCAGCTCCTGCATGGGGCCATTCTATCGGGGGTTTTGCCAAAATAGGGACGTGACCTACGAGGCTTTTGTGGAGACCGCCGAGCGGCTGTGGGCGGAAATTCCCGAGGAGTTCAAGCGGGGTTTGCAGGGGCTGCACATCCTGGAGGAGGCCAGGCCGGACCCCGAGGAGCCAGGCCTCTTGCGCCTGGGGGAGTACCACGACCCCGGCTTTCCCTCGGTTTTGGGTGGTTTTGAGGGGATTGGTCGGCACATAGCCCTCTTCTATGGCTCCTTTGCGGCCCTCGCGGCCGAGGAGCCCGGGTTTGACTGGGAGGAGGAGATATGGGAAACCCTGCTCCACGAGCTGCGCCACCACCTGGAGTCCTTGGCCTGGCGCAATGACCTGGTGCGCGAGGACTTGGAGTTCCTGCGACGCTACCGACGGCAGAGCTGAGCCCCACGGGAGATCGCCTCTAGAAAGGGGCTCCTCGTGGGGCCAAAGGGTGGGCTTTAGCCCTTCAGGGCCTCAATGCCGGGTAGGGTACCCAGCTCCAGAAGCTCCAGGCTGGCCCCACCCCCCGTGGAAACGTGGCTGAACCGGTCGGCCATGCCGAGCTTGTTGGCGGCAGCCACCGAGTCGCCGCCGCCGATCACGGTGAACGCCCCTTCCAGCCTGGCGATGGCCTCCCCTACCGCCAAGGTGCCCTTGGCGAAGTCGTCCACCTCAAACACGCCCATAGGCCCGTTCCAAAAGACCATTCTGGCCCCTTGGAGGGCCCCGGCGAAGCGCTTGGCGCTTTCAGGGCCGATGTCCAGGCCCATCCAACCCTCCTCTATGGCCTCGGCGGGCATGATGCGGGTGGGAACGCCTGCCTCAACCTTTTGGGCGGCCACCACGTCCACGGGGAGAAGCAGCCTAACCCCCAGCGACTCCGCCCGCCGCATCAGGTCACGGGCCAGCTCGAGCCGGTCGTCCTCTACCAGGCTCTTGCCCACCTGGCCGCCCTGGGCCTTGATGAAGGTGAAGGCCATGGCCCCCCCGATGACCATGCCGGTTACCTTGGAGAGCAGGTTTTCTATAACCCCAATCTTGTCAGAGACCTTGGCGCCGCCCAGCACCACCCAGTAGGGCTTTTCGGGGTTGTGCAGCAGCTTGCTGAGGCTCTCTACCTCCTTTTCCATCAGGAGCCCCGCGTAGCTGGGGAGGAAGCCGGCCACCCCGGTCACCGAGGCGTGAGCCCGGTGGGCCGAGCCAAAGGCGTCCAGCACAAAGGCCTCGCCCAGCCGGGCGTAGCGCTGGGCCAGGGCGGGGTCGTTTTTTTCCTCCCCGGCCTCAAAGCGAACGTTGTCCAGGAGGATGACCGAACCCTGGGGGGTGGCCTCTACCCTTGCTAGGGTGGCGTCGCTGGCCGGGGTCAGCTCGGGAGAGCCACCCACGAAGACCACCGGCCGGCCCAGGTGCTTTTCCAGCACCGGGGCTACCGGGGCCAGGCTGCTGGCTGGGTCAAAGCCTTTAGGCCGCCCCAGGTGGGAGAAGAGGACTAGGGTAGCGCCTTGTTCCAGAAGCTGCCTCAAGGTGGGCACCGCGGCGGCGATGCGGGTTTCGTCCTTCACCACCCCGTCCTTCAAGGGGACGTTGAAGTCCACCCGCACCAGCACGCGCTTGCCGCTGGCGTTAAGCTCCCTTAGGGTGCGCATCCGCATGGCCCTCACCCTAGGAAAGCCGCTGGCCGATGTACTGGGCTAGGTCGGCCACCCGGCAGCTATAGCCCCACTCGTTGTCGTACCAGGCCACCACCTTGACCAGGTTGCCCACCACCAGGGTGTCCAAGGCGCTGAAGATGGAGGAGTGGGGATCGCCCTTGAGGTCGCTCGAGACCAGGGGTTCTTCGGTGTAGGCCAGAATCCCCTTGAGGGGGCCCTCGGCGGCGGCCTTCATGGCCGCGTTGACCTCCTCCTTGGTCACCTCCCGGTTGAGCACCGCGGTGAAGTCCACCACCGAGACCGTGCTGGTGGGCACCCGGAAGGCCATACCGCCAAACTTACCCTTGAGCTCGGGGATGACCAACCCCACCGCCTTGGCCGCGCCGGTCTCGCTGGGCACGATGTTGAGGGCGGCCGCCCGGGCATCGCGGGGGTCGTCCTTCACCGCGTCCACCAGGCTTTGGCTGGCGGTGTAGGCGTGAACGGTGGTGAGAAGACCCTTCTCAATGCCGAAGTTGTCGTTGAGGACCTTGGCCACCGGGGCCAGGCCGTTGGTGGTGCAGCTCGCGTTGGAGACCACGTGGTGCTTCTGGGGGTCGTACATGTGCTCATTGACCCCCATCACCACGGTGAGCATATCGCCCTTGCCCGGGGCGCTGATGATGACCTTTTTGGCCCCGGCCTTTAGGTGAGCCTCGGCGGCCTCGAGCTTGGTGAAGCGGCCGGTGGACTCAATTACGATGTCGGCCCCAATCTCGCCCCAGGGCAGGTTGGCCGGGTCCTTCTCCTCGTAGACCCGGATTTTCTTGCCGTTTACGGTGATGCTCTCCTCGTCGTAGCTGACCGTCCCGGGGAAGCGGCCGTAGTTGGAGTCGTACTTGAATAGGTGGGCCAAGATGGCGTTGTCGGAGAGGTCGTTGATGCCCACCACATCCACGCCCCGCTCGAGCAGGATGCGGAACACCTGGCGGCCAATCCGACCAAAACCGTTGATGGCTACACGCATAACTCCTCCTTATGGCTCAAGGAACCCAGAAGTTCCAAGGCACACTATACCGCCTGGTGCGCTGTGGCCCATAAGCGGTGTTTAAGTGCGCGGGGGCTTTTGTGAATAAATACACCAAAAAGGCTCAGCCCACCCCCAGGTAGGCCAGGTACCAGCGGAGCAGGGCCTCGCCGTAGAAAAAAGCTACCAGCCCCCCCACCGCCAGGTAGGGGCCAAAGGGTATCTGGTTGCTCCCCCCGGACCGGCGGGCCATGAGGCCGAGCAGGGCCCCTGCCAGCACCGCGAGGAAAAGGGCCACCAGCAGGTTGACAAAGCCTAGCCAGACCCCTAAAAACCCCGCCAGCACCACGTCGCCATAGCCCATCACGCTCACGTAACCGCTGGAGGGCTCCTCATCGGGCTCCACCTTGTCGGAAGGGCGGCGGACCCACCAGTAGAGCATCCCCGCCAAGGCCAGCCCCCCGGCCGAGAGGAGCATGCCCCGCAGGCTTTCCAAAGGCGACAGCCCCAGCCCCAAGGCGGCCAGCGGCGCCAGCGCGCCCAGGCCCAAGGTCAGGCCATCGTGCAGGGCCCAGACCCTGCCGCTGCGCAGGTTGAGGGCAGCGTTTAGAAACCCTAGCAGAAGCCCCAGGCTGCCCAGCCACACCCCGCCCACGCTGCCCCATATTCCTC
>NZ_QWKZ01000085.1 GCF_003574085.1 Meiothermus luteus
GGCCCCTGCTCCCGCCCAGACCCCATCCCCTCCCAGCGCCCCTGCACAGCGGCTGGAGGGCGACCTCAACGGGGATGGGTTGGTTGACCAGAAGGACCTCGAGCTGCTGCGCTCTTCGTACGCCTGGGCCAGCGTGGGCGGGTCCTCCAACCCCGCCCCTGGTCCTGGGGATTCTGGGGAGGGCAATTAGGCCCCCATGCCGGAGAACTGCTTCAAGCCTTTCCGCCAAAGCCAGCGATTGACGATCCAGAGCACCGCGAACCAGGCGCCCAGCACCGCGAACCCCTGAAGTACCCCTCCGGAGACCGGCAGGCCCGCGATGAGCGAGGCGGGGAAGTAGACCAGGTAGGGAAAAGGGGTCAGAAGGGCCAGATTCCGCACCGCCTCGGGGAAGACCGAGAGAGGCGCGATGAGCCCTGAGAGAAAGATGTAGGCCACAAACCACAGCTCCTCTATCGCCGCGCCCCGCTCTGTCCAGAAGCAGAGCAGGGCGAAGGTGTACTGCATCAGGAAGCGCAGTAGAAACGCGGCCACTGAAGCTGCCAGCCCCAGCAGCAGCCCTTCTGCCTCTGGCACGAACCGGGCTTGCGGGTAGACGAGCAAAAACACCCCCACAATGAGAAGGCCAAAGGGTAGCCGGGTCAGGCGCTCGCTCAGGTGCTGCGCCAAGTAGTCCCAGCCGGGGTCTAGGGGCTTGAGCAGCTTAAACGAGAGCCGCCCTTGTACCACGTCCTCCTGGAACTCCCAAATCACCCAGATAATGGTGAGCTGCCGCACCAGGAAGACGCATAGAAAATAGCGGGCGAACTCCGCGGCCGAAAGGGCAAAATCGCCCCCTTCCGCGGCCTTGGTCCAGACCCCCATCAGGATTAAGGGCAGCACGGTCGCAAGGGCCCAAAGGAGCACCTCGGCTCGGTATTCCAGAAAGTAGGCGTACCAGACGGAAAGGAGGGTGCGAAACCTGCGGAGCATAGGTGCGCTGCGAGCCCGTCATTTGACCCAGGGTAGGGGGCCGGCGGGTCTATGCTGGTCAGTATATGCTGCTTCGGCCATCGTTCTGGGTGTATCAAGACCAAGGCGGGCGCGACCTTCGCATTGACTGGCTAAGGGGGTTCTGCCTCTTCGCCATGGCCATAGACCATATCGGCGGGGAATCGTTCTTGTACGTCTTCTCGGGCCGGCTAAACTTTTATATCAGCGCCGCGGAGGGGTTTTACTTCATCTCCGGCCTCACCCTGGGTCTGCTGGCCAGCCGCCAGACCTTCCTGCAGTCCGTTGAGCGGGCCCTTTCTAGGCTCCTGGTGCTCTACCGTACCGCGGTCCTAATCGCTTTGGGGTTTTTGGGCCTGAGCCTTTTGGGGCTCAAGGTCTGGTACGACCCTTGGGACAAGCAGCAGAACCTCTTGGAGTTCGTGGCCGGTGTGCTGACCTTGCAAAACGGGTACAACGGCTCGGAGATACTGGGCCTTTACGTGCTCTACCTGCTCTTCACCCCGCTGGCCTTCTGGTTCCTCTACCGCCGGCAGGCCTGGGTGGTGCTGCTGGCAGCGGCCGTGCTCTACGGGCTGAGCCAGGTCTTCCCTCAGGTGGTGGGGGTGCCCATCGCTTCGGTTTTTAAGGCGGCCGCCTGGCAGATTCTCTTCTTCGCCGGCTTGGTCATCGGCTTCCACCGCCCGGCGCTGGCCCGCTTCTGGGCCCAGCGGCCCCATCTGCGCGACAGGCTTGGGGTGGCCGTTCTGGTTGCGGCGGCTTTTCTGGTCCTCGCCCACGCCCGCGGGTGGTTTCCGGGGTTGGACAAGGCCACCTTAGGGCGAGAGCACACCGAGGCTTTGGTCTGGCCGCGGCTTTTGTTGGTGGCCCTCTTCCTGCAGGCTTTTTACATCCTCATCACCTGGTTCTGGCGCCCCTTGAACCGTGCGGTGGGCTGGTTTCTCCTGCCGCTGGGCTCGGCCTCCCTTTGGACCTTTACCTGGCACCTTTTGGTCATGGTGCCCCTATACAACCTCATAGACTACTGGCAGGTCACCCAGAACCCCTGGCTGGGTACCCTGCTACAGCTTCTGGCCTTGGGCACCATCTGGGCGTCCATATGGCTCTACCGTCGCTGGCGGGGTTTGGCAGAGGCTAGACCGTTCCCAGCTTGGCCTCGTCGTCCAGGTTAGCCGGCTCCTCGGTTTCTGAGGCTTTGGGGGCGCTCTGGCCCTCGAGTTTGCGCACCTCCTCGATGAAGTTCTCCAGGCTGTCAAACTCCCGGTAGACCGAGGCGAAGCGGATGTAGGCCACCGGGTCAAGCTCCTTTAGGAAGGCCAGCGAGCGCAGGCCGATTTCCTCGGAGGTGATTTCCATTTCCTTGACGGTATCTTCGAAGCTGAAAGCAAACTCCTGCAGCACAGCCGGGTCAATCGGACGCTTGCGGGCGGCCAGGGTCAGGCCGCGCAACAGCTTGTTGGGGTCAAAGGTTTCCTTGCGCCCTGAGCGCTTGATGACCACCAAAGGCTCCACCTGGGCCCGCTCGTAGGTGGTGAAGCGGCGTTTGCAGGACGGGCACTCCCGGCGGCGCCGGATTACCGAGCCCTCGTCCGAAGGGCGGGAGTCCAGCACCCGGCTATCGGGATATCCGCAGAAGGGGCAGTTCATACCGGTTCAGGGAAGCTCCCTAAGGAGGTCGTATATCTCCGGCTGGTGCGGGGGTTCGGGCAGGAGCACCTCTAGAAGCTGGCCCCGGACCCCCTCGGAGACCATGGAGCCTAGGGCCACCGCTACCCGGACCAAGGAGCGGTCGTACTCCTCGCTCACCGGGTCCCGGCTGGGCACCACCCCGTTGACCCGGACGTTGGTGGGGAAGATGCGGGTGGCCCCCTCAATCAGGCCGGCCACCGCGCCCCGGATGGCCGCCACATGGGGCTGGTCCCGCTGCAGGGGGGGGAGCACCAGGGTGACGAAACCCCCTCCGCTCAGGTAGCGCAGGCCTTGCTGCAAGACGTACAGGCTAGACTTTACGTCGGCGTTCAGGAGGTCGTACCACTCGCTTTCTAGAAGCTCTACAAAAGGGGTTCTGCTCTCGGCGCTGGTGACGTGGACGATGCCGTCCAGCATCCCGAAGAGTTCCTCGATTTTCTCAAAGGTGCTCACCACGTCGAGCACCACCGACATATCTCCTCGGATGGGTATGGCCGTGGCCCCTAGCTGCTCAACCTCTGAGGCCACAGCGGTGGCCATCTCCACGTCGGGGTCCACGGTGATGACGGTGGCTCCATTACGGGCGTAGGAGCGGGCGATAGAGCGCCCGAAGCCCCTGCCGGCCCCGGTGACCATGACGATGCGTTGTTCTAGACCCAGCAAATCCCGTGAAAATTCGGCCATTGGCCCCATCATAGCGCAAAAAACAGCCGGGAGCGTGACCGGAACAACGGAGGCTCAGTCGGCCGCCTGGGAAGCCCGGAGCACCTCCTCCAGGCCTTGGAGCTTGAGGAAGATTTCCACCAACTGGCGGTCTAGGTGCCCGTTTTGGGCGCTGCGCCACAGCTCCTGGACGGCTTGCAGGGTGGGCAGGGCGGGCTTGTAAGGGCGTTCTGAGCAGAGGGCGTCAAAGACGTCGCAAACCGCGAAGATGCGGGCCAAGAGGGGTATCTGCTCACCTGAAAGGCCGTCGGGGTAGCCGCGGCCGTCCCAGCGTTCGTGGTGATGGCGGACCACCTGCCGGGCCCCCTTCGGGACAAAAGGAAGATGCCGCACCAGGTCATCACCGAGCTGGACGTGGGTCTTCATGGTGCTGAACTCTTCGGGGGTGAGCTTGCCGGGTTTGAGCAGGATGCTGTCGGGAATGACGAGTTTGCCCACGTCGTGCAGGTAGGCCCCCCAGCGCAGGTCGCGCAGCTCGCCCTCGCTCAGCCCCAAAGCCCGCCCCAGGGCCTCGGCCATGGCCGCCACCCGGTCGGTGTGGCCCGCGGTTTCCCGGTCTCGGGCTTCCAGGGCCAGCCCGATGGCCCTGAGCGCCCCCTCGTAGGCAGCCTCGAGCTGCCGGGTGCGCTCCAGCCGTAAGAGGAGGGCCCCCAACATCTGGGTAGCCCCCTGCAGGAGGCGCTCCTCCGAGGGGCTCCAGCCGGGGCTTGGCTCGAGCCGGAAAAGGGCCAGCCCGGCCTCCAGCTCGGGCTCCTGCACCACCCGCCTCAGGTAGAGCCCCCGGAGGCCTACCTGGGCATGGGCCTGGAAGTGGGGATGGTTCAGCGTGTCCCCCACCTGGACCACCTCCCCCGAAAAGACCCGCTGGACCAGGGGGTGGTCCCGGGGTACGGGCTCCCCCAGCCGCTCCTGTACCTCTGGGGCCAGACGGCCCTCCAGGGCCCGCATGCGAAAGACCTCCCCCTCGCGCACCCAAAGGCCCGCCGCGTCGGCGTGGGCCAGCCGCCGAATCTCCCCCAGGGCCCGGGGCAAGGAGGCGTCGTTTTTCCCCAGCATCTGCGAGAGCTCCAGCAGGGCGGTTTTCTCGGCGACCTCGGCCTTCAGGCTCTCGCTGGCCTGCACCCGCTCCAGGGTGTTGGCGGCGATGTTGCCAATCACCTGCATGAGGCGCAGGTCCCGCTCGGTATAGGAGGCCACCCCGTTGCGGGCCGAGAGCAGGGCCCCCAGCGGCTCCCCCTTGGAGCTGATGAGGGGCACCGCTATCTCCGAGCAGGGGGGCCGGGGTTGTTTGAAGCGCCCGAAGGCCCGGGGGTCTTGGTGGGCCGAGTGGCTCCAGATGGGGGCGCGGGCCTCCACCGCGGCCCAGCTAAAGCCCCGTCCTTTGGGAATCCGCCAGTCCCGTCCCTCGAGGAAAAACCCGGCCGCCGCGTAGCAGCGCATGTGCTCACCATCTGGCTCAATGAGGAGCAGGGCGGCGTGTTCGGATTTCATCAGGCGGATGGTCTCGTGCACCAGCCGCTTGGTGATCTCGCGGATGCCGCTTAGGCCCCGCAGGGCCGCACTCAGGGCTTCTATGACCTCAAACTCCCGGATGCGGGCCTCGAGCTCGGCCTGCTGGCGACGCCCGGCCAGCAGCACCGTGATCTGTAGGGCGTACTGGCGGGCCACCTCCACCGACTGCTCGTTGAAGGCCCGGTCGCGAAAGGCGTCCAGGTTGATCTCGGCCACCACCTCGCCCCCCAGCAGGATGGGCATGCACAGGTTGGAGCGGATCTGGCGGATGCGGCCTTGCTGGCTGGCGGAGTCCAGCCGGTGGGTTAGCGCCTGGTTGGGGAGGTGGGAGGAGAGGACGCGCTGGATGTCAGTGTGGTTGGCAATTCGGGGCTGCCCCCTGCGCCAGGCCTCCGGGTCGCCGTGCCAGGCCATGGCCTCCTCCTCGTGGCTTTGCACCCCAAGAATCCCCTCACCAAACCCCGTTTGGGCCACAAAGACGAAGTATTTGCCCTGGCGAAGCCGGATGCTGCCGGCCTGGGCCCCCGGCACCACCCGTACCGCCGACTCCAAAATCCTGGGCCAGAGTTCCTCCCCTGGCCGCTCCACCAGGGCTTCCATGGTCTGCAGCAAGGTGGCATAGGCCCTCTGCAGGGGGTGGTTGGCGGGGAGGGGTGGGACGCGCTCGAGGTACCCCCAGAGCAGCGCCCCGCTTGCCAGGGCTTGCAAGAGGAGGCTGGGAAGGGCCGTCCAGCCAGCCAGAAGAGCTGCGTCTAGAAAGACTGCGGCCCCCAAGCCCCCCGCTAGGGCCAGAAGGCGGTTGCGCGGGGCCAAGCGGGTGTAGGCCCCGCGGGCGGCCCACCCTGCCAAAAGCAGGGCCAGGCCGTGAAGCCCTGTGTAGACCGCCCCTTTGGGCAGGAAGGAGGGCCACAGGAGGTGCGGCCCTAAGGCGAGCAGGTGAATCAGCAGCAGGCCCAGCAGGGTGCTTCGCCAGCGCCGCTCGTTGTCCAGCGCTGCCAAGGCCAGCAACCCCGACTGCAAGCAGAGGGTCAGGCCTAAGGAAGGCCCCCGGGCGCTTAGCGCCAACAGGCTGAGGGCCGAGACCAGCATGACCCAGGGCACCAGGCTCCAGCGCTCCCGCCCCCAGTGGGCCGCGAGCAACAGGAGGGTGCACAGGATGGCGAAACCGGCCTCCACAGCAACCCCAGGTTAGCCAAGGGAGGCTCTCATGGTTCGTTATTTGCACCGAGCCCCGCCGCTTTGCGTTACGCGAAGGGAGCATCACCGATAAAATCCAGGGCATGGACCTTCACCGTTACCTACAGACCGCCCTCGAGGCGGCCTTCTTGGCCCAGGGCATCCACCAGTACTACCAGGCCAAGGGCTTTACCCAAAGCAGCAAGTCCACCCCCACCGACCTGGTGACCCAGGCCGACCAGGAAACCGAGGCGGCCATCCGAGAACTCATCACCAGCCGCTTCCCCGACCATGTGGTGCTGGGGGAGGAACAGGGGCAGGACAGGGAAGGGGCCTTCCGCTGGATTGTGGACCCGCTGGACGGGACCGTAAACTATGCCCACGGATTTCCTTTCTACGCGGTGAGCATCGGGCTCGAGGCCCAGGGCGAGGTGGTGCTGGGGGTGGTCCTCGACACCGCCCGGGGCGACCTCTTCACCGCCACCAAGGGTGGGGGGGCCTACCTCAACGGGAGGCCCATCCGGGTCTCCGAGCGCCGGGAGCTCCTGGGGAGCCTGCTGGCCACCGGCTTCTCTTACGACGTGCACAAAGACCCCGAAAACGTAACCTACTTCCAGCGGGCCTTGGCCAAGGGGCTGATGGTGCGCCGACCGGGGGCCGCGGCCCTGGACCTGGCCTATGTGGCCGCCGGACGGCTGGACGGCTTCTGGGAGGTCAAGCTGAACCCCTGGGATGTGGCCGCGGGCTGGCGGATTTTGCTGGAGGCAGGGGGGCAGGTGACCGGCTTGGAAGGGGAGGCCTATCGGCTGGGGCAGCGCTACCTGGTGGCCACCAACGGCCTCATCCACCAAGAGCTGCTGGACACCCTGCATGGCCGCTGAGGACCCTCAGCGGGGCTTGGGCCCGCGGGTGGGTTCGGCCCGCCAGGGGTCTTCCGGCCAGGGGTGCTTTGGATAGCGGCCCCGCAGCTCCTTGCGCAGCTCGGGGTAGGTGGTGTTCCAAAAGCTCCTCAGATCCTGGGTAACCTGGACAGGGCGCCGGGCAGGGGAGAGGAGGTGGAGCATGACCGGGGTGCGCCCCTCGTTGACGCGGGGGGTGTCGGCCTGGCCAAACATCTCCTGGAGCCGCACCGCCAGAACCGGCGGGCTTCCGTCGGGGGAGTAGATGAGGCGGAGGCATGAGCCGCTGGGTACCTGTAGGTGGGTGGGGGCCAGCGTCTCCAGCCGGCTGGCGAGCGGCCAGGGAAGAAGCGCCTCTAGGGCCTCGCGCAGGGGGAGGCGGCCAAAGTCTTCCCGGCGGCGCACCGGAAGGAGCCAAGGAAGGAGCCAGCCTTCCAGGTTTTCCAAAAGCCAGGTGTCCGACACCTCGGGCCAACCCTCCTCGGGCCGCCAGCGGCGGAGGCTTTCCACCCGGGCCTGCCACTGCCGTAGCCCTTCCGTCCAGGGCAAAAGCCCCAGCCCCTCGCGCCTCAACACCCGACAGAGCAACGGCCCTTTTTGCTCCAAGGAGGGGGAGAAAGGCTCGCGGGCCAGAACCAGTACCCCCACCCGCTGCTGTCGTTCGGCGATGAGCTCGCCCTGCCGCTCGTCCCACTCCAGCACTTCCACGGTCTTCCCTAAGGGCTCCACCGCCTCGGGACTCACCTCTGCGGCTAGAAAGACGCGCCCTTCCTCTGCTCCGGCGTCCAGGTGGGCCACCGCCAACCAAGGGGCCCCCTCTAAGGGGTCATCCGGCGGCAGGCGCACCCCCCGCCCGCTTGCCAGCCGGTAGCGCGACCGCTCCCCCGGGCGGAGCTGGGCCAGCCGGTCGGGGTAGGCCAGGGCCAGGAGGCGGCCTATGGCCCGGGGCGCGGGGATGGCGTTGGAGGGGGGTACCCCCAGGCGGGCCCGCCACTGTCGGCTGAGCCGCTCCACCCGCTCCAGTATGCCCGCCTCGGCCCCGGGGGGTGCTTGGCCAGTCTGACGCCACCTCCGAAGGGTTTCTAGGCGCAAGGAAAGGTCTGCGCCAGCCCCTTGTAACGGGTCGCGTTCCTCCAAGAGTGCGGCCAGGTCTGCCGCTAGGGCCCCCTCCCCCAGGGTGGCCCCCTCCACCAGGAGGCAGGCCAGGCGGGGATGGGTGGGCCACTCGAGCAGGGCCCGGCCCCGCTCCGTGAGGCGGCCGCCCTCCAAGGCCCCGAGGGCTGAGAGCAGCTCCTGGGCCTGCCGCACCGCTCCCACAGGGGGCGGAGTGAGCCAGTCCAGTGCGCAGATGTCCTGAACACCCCACCCGGCCAGCTCGAGCGCCAAAGGGGCCAGGTCGGCCTCCAGAATCTCCGGTCTGCGTTCGGGCAGAAGCTGGGCAAAGGTAGCGGCGCTGTAGAGTCGGTAGCAGACCCCAGGCCCAAGCCGCCCGGCCCTTCCGGCCCGCTGCTCGGCTACATCGCGGGTTACCCGCACCGTTTCCAACCGGGTCAGGCCGCTTTTGGCGTCAAAGCGGGGGAGCCTCGAGTACCCCGGGTCCACCACCACCCGGATGCCCTCAATGGTCAGGCTGGTCTCGGCAATGGAGGTGGCGAGCACCACCTTGCGCCGCAAAGGGTCAGGCAGGATGGCCTCCTGTTGGGCCGCCAGGGGTAGGTCGCCATAGAGGGGGGTGATCCTAACCTCAGGGTGCCGCCCAGCGAGGAGCCTTTGTGCTTGGCGGATGTCCGCCACCCCGGGCAGGAAGACCAGCACATCCCCCTCCTCCTCCCGCAGCGCCCGGCTTACCCCTGCGGCCACCACCCCGCCCAGGGGGCCCTGGGGGTCTGAGGCCAGGTAGCGGACCTCCACCGGGTAGGCCCGGCCCTCCACCCGCACCACCGGTGCCCCTAGAAACCGCCCGAGCCCTTCTGCGTCTAGCGTGGCCGACATCACCAGTAAGCGCAGGTCTTCTCTCAGGGCCTGTACCTCGCGGCAGAGCAGAAGCCCCAGGTCGGTCTGTAGGCTGCGCTCGTGGAACTCGTCGAAGATGACCAGCCCCACGTCTTCCAGGAGGGGGTCTTGCTGCAGCCGACGGGTCAGGAGCCCCTCGGTGAGTACCTCGAGCCGGGTCTTGGGCCCCACCCGGCTCTCGAAGCGCACCCGGTAGCCCACCGTTTCCCCCACCGCCTCTTTCAGTAAAGCGGCCATGCGGGCGGCGATGTTGCGGGCCGCCAGGCGGCGGGGCTCGAGCATCCAGACCCTCTTACCCTCTAGCCAGGGCTCCTCGAGCAGGGCGAGGGGCAGCACGGTGCTTTTCCCCGCCCCAGGAGGAGCCTGCAGCACCAGCGTGGACTCCTCCCGCAGGGCTGCCCGGACGGCGGGCAAGGCGGCGTGGATGGGCAGGGAAGCATCGGCGATGTTCATTTCGCACACCCCCAGGGCCGCAAAGCGGCTACCCTAAGAGCAGTATGCCAGGGTTTGTGTGGGTTATCCTGGCCCTCTTAGCGGCCTTGCTCTCGGCTCGAGCGGTGCTGAGGCCGGACATGTGGCGTACCGAAACCCCCGCTTTGGCCGAAGTTCTAGGAGCTTGGGCCATTTTGACAGTGGTGACCGTGGTGGGGCTGGCAGGGCTCTGGGAGCTGGTTATTCAGCTCGGTGCGTTGGCCCGTTGAGGGGACTAAAAAAGGCCCACCGTGGGTCTGACAAAAAGGCCCGGTCGGCGGGGGTCCAAAGACTGCGTTTGTGGTGCCAAGGGGCGGAATCGAACCGCCGACACTGCGATTTTCAGTTGCCTTCTGGCATTACGGCTGCTTACGCCTACCTTCGGATTATCCCGTTCTTATCGGAAATATCACGCTGAGGGATTAGGTTACATTCGGCTGCTTACGGTTGGATAAACCGTAAATAAACCGTAGTAAAACCGTAGTACCTGGATGTATCCTGATGGATAAGAAAACCCCGACCTGGTGAGGCCGGGTGCACTTTGGCGCTGTGCACTTCTATCTTACCGGGTCGAGGCCGGAAGGTAGAGGATGGCCGATCTGTACACACACCCCAAGCAATCTGATTTTCTCAAATCTCGTTACCTGTGGGAACTCTGGAAGGCCCTGCTCGAGCACGCGCCTACAGTGATAGCCTTCCTTCGGGAGCATGGCCCTGAAGACTGGCTCGCTCGCTACAGCCTGCCCGATGGACTTCTACCGTTTGCACAGGACTACCACTCTGACCCTGATGGGTATGTTTTGATGGGGTGGGATTGGGGGGATAGCCCTCCCAGAACTACCCGCCTGGTTTGGTTCTTTGAACCCTTCCCTGACTACGACCCGGCAACAATGCCCGCCGGAAGATGGCGAGAACGAGCGATAGCCTGGCTGGATGCCTATATTCAAACTGTGGAAGATGCCTACAGAGAAGCGGGATGGCAGAAGACCAGGGTCAAATATAACCCCCAGCACTTCGTTTGGCTGGCCCTGAAGCTCGAGGGCCTTAGCTACAAGCAAATAGCTGAGAAGTTGGAGCTCAAAGCGGATGACACCGCCGTGAGGATGGCAGTAATGCGTCTGGGTGAGCAGCTAGGGGTGAACATTTGCATTCATCTCAAATGTTCTAGCTAACAAAGCCCTGACCACCACACCATGCGGGATGTATGGAAAACATCCCGCATCTTTCGACTCTTTCTGAGGTTCACAGGCTCATTGGCTATGACCGGGTAGGGCGTGATGTCCTGTATGCCGTTGCGCGTCGGTATGGCGTGAAGTTGGGCAAAAGGTACTTGTTTCCCCGCCGGGTGGTTGAAGCCCTGCTCGAAGGCCGCTTGGATGAGCTCGAGCCCAACAAGAACCCCGCCGGGGCTGGCGGGGAGCGGTAGGGGGTGGGCTGTGGGAATCCCTAACGACATTCTACACGCCCGGCTGGCCTTCCTCTCGCACTTCCCCCACAACCAGCGGGCCACCGCCACTAACTTTCTGCTCCAAGCCATCCGCGCCGGCTGCAACGAGCCTAACCAGGTGGTGGGGTATGCCCTCGAAACGGCGTGCCGCCGTTGCCACCTCGAGGCCGCGCAAACCCTGCTGCTGCTCTCCGAACTGGACTTTGAGGCCCTGCTCGCCGGGGCACGCTGGGCGCTGTGGTGGGAGTCGCTGCCCCCGGCTGAGAAGCACCGCATCCGGGCTGAGCGAGAAGATGAGGCGATAACGCAATGGCGGGCAAAACAGCCCCCGACTGCGCGGCAACTACGCTACCTTCACAGCCTGGGCTACCGTGGCCCGACACCCGCTAATCGGCTCGAGGCTTCCCGGCTGATTGACGAGCTTGTGAAGGGGGTGAGCCGTGTCTAACCCCCTACAAGCCGCCCTCGAGTACGCCCGGCTGGGGTATGCGGTGCTGCCCCTGCTGCCCGGTGAGAAGCGCCCGCACAGCCGGTTGGCCCCTAACGGGTTGAAGAATGCCACTCACGACCCCGAGGCGCTGCGCCGCTGGTGGCAGGCTGTGCCCACCGCCGGGGTGGGTATCCTGCCCCCCGAGCAGGTGTTGGTGCTGGACTTCGACGACCCCCAGGCCTGGGCCAGGCTGCGGGCTGAATACCCCGAGCTAGCCGAGGCCCCCCGGCAACGAACCCCCAAGGGCGGGGTGCATGTCTTCCTGAAGCTGCCTAAAAGTCTGATAGGAAGCCTCACCACCACCGCCCGGAAGCTGCCGGGGCTGGACTTGCGCGGAATGGGCAAGGCGTATCTGGCGTGTAGCCCTACTCAGCTACCGAACGGAAGCTACCACTGGGAAGTACCCCTGCTGCCCCCGGCTGAACTGCCCCT
>NZ_QWKZ01000086.1 GCF_003574085.1 Meiothermus luteus
CCTTTTCCGACTAGCCCGCCTCCTTCTGGCCCAGGGGCCCCCCTCCCTGCGGAGTGTGGCGGTGCGGACGCTCACAGGTCTTCTGCGGCAACGGGTACAGGGGTGGGAAAAGTGATGAGAGGTCAGCAAAGCCCAACCTTGACGGCGGGCCCCTGACTCTTGAGAATCTGGGGGATGAAGGCCTTCAAACCCCACCTTGGGGGCCTGCCCAGCTACCCCTACCAGGGGGTAGAGGCCCCCATCAAGCTTGACCAAAACGAAAGCCCCTACGACCTGCCGGCTGAGATCAAGGCCCGGGTGGTGGAGCGCCTAGCTGCTTTGAGCTACAACCGCTATCCTCGCTTGCACGCCGAGGATGTTCGGGAGCGGCTCTCAGCTTGGCTGGGCTGGCCCGTGGAGGGCTTGGTGCTCTCGCCAGGCTCGAACCTGCTCATTCAGGCCTTGGCCCAGGCGGCCTCCAGGGTGCTGGATGTCGCACCTTCCTTTCCCCACTACGCCTTCTCAGCCCGTATCGCCGCCACCCCTTACCAGGCGGTGCCCCTGGAAGAAGGCTTCGCCCTGCCGCTGAAGGGGTTGTTGCGGGCTATGGACGAGAGACCCGGGGTTCTCTTCCTAGCCAACCCCCATGCCCCCACCGGTCGGCTTTTCGCCGGGGAAGAGGTTGCCTGCCTGGCCGAGCGGGCTGGTGAGACGGGGTGGCTTCTGGTCATAGATGAGGCCTATCATCAGTTCTCCGGCAGCAACCACATGGAATTGGCCCGGAGCAACCCCCAGGTGGCCCTTTTGCGCACCTTCTCCAAGGCCTTCAGCCTGGGCGGGATACGCGCAGGCTATCTGATGGCCTCCCCTGAGGTGGCCCGGGTTCTTCAGAACTTTGTTCCGCCTTTTGGTCTTCCCGCTCACACCGCCCAGGTACTGCTGGCCGTGTTAGAAGCCCCCGCTTATGTTGAGGGGGTGGTGAGGACTTTGGTGGCTGAGCGGGAAAGGCTGTACCAGACCCTGCAGGCCCACCCCACCTGGCGGGTTTATCCAAGCCAGACCAACTTCCTGCTCATTCGCACCCCCGACGCGGCTTGGGCCTACCAGGGGCTTTTGCGCTGGGGCATTCTGGTCCGTCGGCAGGATCACTACCCTGGGCTGGAGGGCTGTATCCGGGTCTCGGTGGGCACCCCGGAGGAGAACGATCGCTTTTTGCAGGCCGCTTTCGCCCTCGCTGAGGTGCCCCATGCGTAGCGCCCAGGTGGAGCGCACCACCGCCGAGACCCGGATTTTGCTCAGCCTCGAGCTGGAAGGCCCCCCAGCGGGCCGGATTTCTACGGGCCTGCCCTTCCTGGACCACATGCTTTTGGCCTTGCAGCGGCACGGCCGCTTTGGGCTGAGCGTGGAAGCCCAGGGGGACTTGGCTGTGGACGTCCACCACCTGGTGGAAGATGTGGGCATTGCCCTGGGGATGGCGCTGAGGAGGGCTTTGGGGGAGGGGCAGGGCATAGAGCGCTATGGGGAGGCCACCGTGCCCATGGACGAGACCCTGGTTCAGGTGGTGCTTGATTTCTCGGGAAGGAGCCACCTGGCCTTTGCCCCCGAGGAACTAGGGGTAGAGGGCAGCGCGGGGGGGATGAACGCCTACCACCTGCGGGAGTTTTTGCGCGGGCTGTGCAACCACGCCGGGCTTACCCTCCACGTGCGGCTTTTGGCCGGTCGGGAGGCCCACCATGTGATAGAGGCTACCTTCAAGGCCCTGGCCCGGGCCCTCTACCAAGCCACCCGACTGACCCGGGGCGATCTACCCAGCACCAAAGGGGTGCTATGAGAACGCTGCTCATAGACTACGGCTCGGGCAACCTCCGCAGCGCGGCCAAAGCCCTCCAAGCCGCTGGTTACCGGGTTACCGTTTCCGCCGACCCCGCCGCGGTGCCCCACCACGACCTCTTGGTGCTGCCTGGGCAGGGACACTTTGGTCAGGTGATGCACTCCTTTCGGGCCTCGGGCTTTGAGGAGGGGGTGCGGCAGCACATCGCCTCGGGGAAACCCTTCTTGGGTATCTGCGTGGGGATGCAGGTCCTGTTTGAGGGCTCGGAAGAGGCTCCGGGGGTCTTAGGGCTGGGCCTGGTCAGGGGCCGGTTGAGGCGTTTTCAGGCTCCTCGGGTGCCCCAAATGGGCTGGAACACGGTGGAGTACACCGCCCACTTCCAGGGCCTCTCGGGGCGTTACTTCTACTTCGTGCACTCCTACTATGCGCCCTTGGTGGAGGGCAGCACGGGTTTGAGCGACTATGCGGGCACCCGGTTTACCGCTTTGTTCGCTCGAGACAATCTGGTGGCCCCGCAGTTTCACCCGGAAAAAAGTGGAGAGAGTGGGCTTGCCCTACTGGAGGCCGTTCGCTTCTACTTCTCCCGGCTTTGACCTCTGGGGATATTCCTCCCTACCCACGGCCTGGGTTTTATGGGCAACATGGGAGTATGTTCGGCCTTTGCGACCGGCGGCTGGGAGTTTTGGTGGGCCTGCTCTTCCTTCCCTTCGCCCTGCAGCTTCTGGGGTGGGCGAACACCCCTTTGGGAGGAGGGCCTTGTGGGCCCATCGCTTCTGAGCGGCTGCTGCTCGAGCAGCCCCAGGCCTTTTTCTACGCCCAGTTGATGCTTTGGGGCATATCCCTGCTCTTGGCCGACGGGTTTTTTATTCTGATGCTGGGCTTTATGCACAACGGGGTGGTGCCCCCGGCCCAGGCCCGCCCCTTTGTCTTTTTTGCCCTTGCTGTTGCCCTTTTTACTGCTTCCGTCTACCTTTTGGACCGTACCCTGGGGCTGCCGGTGCCCAGCCCGGTGGGGTGGCTGCTGGGAGGGCCGGAGCCGGCCGATGCGATCGGGGTTTTGATTACCTTGGTGCTCTTAGGGCAGGTGGTGGTTGCCCTTGGGTGGTTGCGCTCTTTGCCTGAGCGTTCCCTGGCCTGAACCTGTGTTAGCATAGAAAGCCGTGACGACGGTCGCGGGGGGTCGCTGGGTGGCGGAGATATACGGCTGCAACCTAGAGGTGCTGGAGAACCCCAGGCTGGTTGAGCTGGCCCTAAAGGACGCTGTGCTTAAGCTGGGGGCCCCTTCGGGAAGCATCCAGTCCACGGTTTACAAGTTTTATCCCCAAGGGCTTTCGGCGGCGGTGCTCTCTCCGGTGGCCGCGGTGATGATTCACACCTGGCCTGAGGACAACGCCTCCGCGGCCCTTGACCTCTACTTCTACAAACCGGATGTGGACCCCGAGTCGGTCTTGCGGGGGCTGGCCCGGGCCTTTGGGGCCCGCGAGGAGTCGGCCTTTCGCTTCTGGCGTGGGGGAGAGCACGAAATAAAGCGCAGAAAGCCCTAGGCATCACGCTTTGCGGTTTGAGGACGCCCTTGGGGCCTAGCCCGGGCGCCGATTTGCAGGAGGTCTGCCATGGAATACGGGATGTACTACCTCGAGCTGGTCACGCCCTACGAGTCCATCTTGCGCCGGATGAACAAGGTGTTGGCCTCGGGCCGCACCAAGTACCAAGAGTACTTCATCTTTGATACCGGGGCTTTTGGCAAGGTGTTGGTTTTGGACAAGGACGTGCAGTCCACCGAGCGCGATGAGTACATCTACCACGAAACCTTGGTGCATCCGGTTATGCTGGCCCACCCCAGGCCCCGCTCGGTTTTTGTGGTGGGTGGGGGTGAGGGGGCCACGCTGCGGGAGGTGCTCAAACACCCCACGGTGGAGCGGGTGGTGATGTGCGATATTGACGATGAGTTGGTGGAGATGGCCCGGAAGTACCTGCCCGAGTGGCACCAGGGGTCCTTTGACGATGCTCGAGCCCAGGTGGTCCACGCCGATGCTCGGGCCTGGCTGGAGGCACACCCCGAGACCTACGATGTGGTGATCGTGGACCTCAACGACCCAGTGGGCGAGGACAACCCGGCCCGGATGCTTTACACCGTGGAATTTTACGAGTTGGTCAAGCGCCGTCTTAACCCCGGCGGGCTTATGGCCATGCAGGCCGGGATGATTCTGCTTACCCACCACAGGATGCACCCGGTGGTCCACCACACCGTAAAGCAGGTCTTCCGCTACACCCGGAGCTACCACAACTACATCCCGGGCTTTATGCTCAACTTCGGTTTCATCGTGGCCTCGGACGCGGTGGACGTGGCTGGACTGAGCGAGGGTACGGTGGAGGCCCGCATCCTCGAGCGGGGGCTACAGCTCAAGCACCTGGACGCCGCTTACCTGGAGGCCATGTTCGTCCTGCCCAAAGACCTCAAGGAGGCTATCGCCAGCGAGCAGATGGTTTCCCGCGACGCGGCCCCTTTCTGGCTTACCGAAGAAGGGGAAGCCCGCCAGCAGGCTTAGCTAGGGCACCGCTATATTTTTCATAGAGACCCCGTAGAATCGTAGGTATGCAAAGAACCCTCTTTATCGCTGTGGCGGCGCTCGGCTTGGTGGTCGGGGCCCTTTTGTTCTTGGTCCTCCGGCCCAGGCCCAGCGCCAGCGCTTTGGACCCAGCCCAAAACCCCCGGTTCGTGATCGGCGACCCCCAGGCAAAGGTGACCGTGGTGGACTTTTCCAACTACCTGTGCAGCCACTGCCGCGACCACGCCAACGAGGTCTTTCCCTTCATCAAGCGCGACTACATAGACACGGGGAAGGTTCGCTACATCTTCCGCGACTTTCCCTTTACCGGCCAGGAAAACGTCATCCGGGCTGGGGAGGCCGCAGCTTGCGCTGCCGACAGCAACCTGTACGTGGAGTACCACGAGGCCCTGTTCAGGGCGCAGCTTCAGTGGGCCGGCTTGAGCGGGGAGGCCCTAGACCGCTACTTCGCCGATTTAGCGGGCCAGGTGGGTATGGCCCCGGCCACCTTCCTGCAGTGCCTCAAGTCGGGCAGCAAACGGGCTGGGGTGCTTGCCGACCAGAAGCTAGCCCTCGAGCTGGGCCTCACGGGTACCCCCAGCTTCTTCGTGAACGGCGAGCGGTACACCGGCCAACGCCCCTACTCGAGCTGGCGGGAGATTCTGGATAGGGCCCTGGCCGGCCAGTCGCCCAGCCAAGATGAGGGCGGCCAGAGTAGCCCCTATAGGCCCTGAGGTCTGGTCGGGGCGCGGTCCGTGGCGTAAGATGAGGCCATGGACAGAAGAATCCGGGTGCTCATCGCCAAGCCAGGGCTGGACGGGCACGACCGGGGGGCTAAGGTGGTGGCCCGCGCCCTGCGGGATGCGGGGATGGAGGTGATCTACACCGGGCTGCGCCAGACCCCGGAGATGATTGTTTCGGCGGCCCTGCAGGAGGATGTGGATGCGATCGGCCTCTCTATCCTCTCTGGGGCCCACATGCACTACTTCAGCGAGGTGCGCCGGCTCCTGCAGGAGCAGGGGGCGGACGACATCCTGCTCTTCGGTGGGGGGATCATCCCCGATGAGGACGTCCCCTACCTGAAGGCCATGGGGGTGGCGGCGGTTTTCGGTCCTGGCACCAGCACCCAAGACATCGTGGCTTTTCTGGAGCAGCGGGTGCCCGAGCGCTGGGCGGCCCAGCAGGAGGCCGAAGGGGGTGAGGCATGAGGGTGGATGAGAAGGAGCGGGCCGCGCCCACGGCCTGGCTGCGGGTGCCGGAGCCCGCGGAGCTACCGGAGGAGGTGCGGGCCCTTTTTGCTAGGTTTGAGGAGAAGACCGGCTTTGTGCCCAATGTGGCCCGCAACTTTGCCCTGCTGCCCGAACACTTTCTGCGCTGGTTCCGCTACTACGACCACCTCATGCGCAGCGAGGGGCACCTGAGCCGCAAAGAGCGGGAGATGATTGCGGTGGTGGTTTCGGCGATCAACCGCTGCGAGTACTGCTTGGCCTCCCACTCGGCCTACCTTCGCGAGCTGACCGGCGACCCGGTGCTTCCCGATGTGCTCATCGCCAACTTTCGCCGAGCCCCGCTAACTCCTAAGGAGCGGGCCCTTTTGGAGTTCGCCTACCGCATGACCGTGGCCTCGGAGAAGATGGATAGCGCTGATATTCAGGCCCTGCGCGCGCAGGGCCTTTCCGACGAGGCCATCTTTGAGGCGGCCCAGGTGGCGGCCATGTTTAACTTCACCAACCGCCTAGCCAACGCCCTAGGCTGGGTGCCCAACGAGGCCTACTACCACCTGCACCGCGTTCCTAAGGAGGGCTGACTTGGAAGGCCTGAAGCCCTTTGCCCTGTGGGCCTTGACTGCCCTTTTGGTAGCCCTTTTGCTCTTTTTGCTCCAGCAGCAGGGTTGGATTCCCAGCGGCTTCCCCTACTGGGCCTTGGGCCTGGTGGCGGTGCTGGCCTTGGGGTTTGCCAACCTTTTGACCCGAGGGCCCCGGTAAACACCAGCCCGGCCCCCACAGGAGGCCGGGGTTCTTGTGGGCTGCTTAGCGCTTAGCCAGCGTTTGGGCCTGCACCCCTGGCTGCAAGAACTCGTTGGTGTAGAAGGCGGTGGGGGGAAGCTCGGTCTTGACGCGCCCGGTCTGGCGTAGGAGGGTCAGGCTGCTCACCCAGGCCTGGGGGTCGGAGAAGCCCAGGCCCATCCGGCGGGTGTAGGTGGACTGGTAGAGCCGCACCGAGGCCCTAAGCACCGCCATGCGGTCTTCCCCTAGGTTAGGAACATAGCGCCGGGCGGCCTCAAAGCCCTGCCTGGGGTCGGCCAGTACCCGGGCCAGCCCTTCCTGGGAAGCGGCCAGGAAGCGCCGCACCATCTCGGGGTTCTCCAGAACCTTGTCGGTGGTGATGACCCCATTCCCTGGGCTTTTGTTGTAGGGCCCGGCGGGGATGATGTTGAGCTTGACCCCTCGAGCCTGCAAAAAGACGGGTTCGTTGTTGATGAAGCCCATCGCTGCGTCCACCCGTCCCGAGACCACCGCCTCGGCCTGGGTGAAGCCAATTTGGAGGAGCTTTACATCGCTTTCCTTAAGGCCAGCCGCGCGCAGCATGGCCTGGAGCGAGGTCAGGGAAACCCCAAACATCCCGGGCATGCCGATGGTTTTACCCTTTAGGTCGCGCACCGAGCGAATGTTTTTCTCCGCTAGGGAAAATATGGCGTTGGGCACCGACTGGTACATGGCCATCACGTACTTGAAGGGGGTGGCCTGGGGGTTTTGGGCCCGCAGGGCTATCACATCTTCGGCATCCCCCACCACGAAGTCCAGCCTGCCTTGGGCCAAAAGAGGGTACAGCTCGCTCACAAAGCCGTGCTGGAACTCCACCTCGAGCCCTCGCGCGGCGTAGAGCCCCTCGGTCACTGCAAGGTAAAAGGGGGCGAACTGAACGTCGGGGATGTAGCCGAGCCCCACCCGAACCTTTTGGTTTTGCGCAAACCCCAATGAAACGAACGCCATGAGCAAGAGTAGAAGCCTTTGCATCGGGTCTCCTCAGAAGCCGAAACAAGACGCACCAGGGGTCGGTGCAGGATGCTGCACCCAACCTGGCTTTCCTAAGCCGTGGGCCAAAAAGGGCAACGCTTGAGCTGCCCATCTCGCTGTGGTTGTTGGGGGGTTTTTAGGACGTGTCGCTCACCTTTCTTGCCCGGGCGCAGGGACGCCCAGACTCCACTCCTTCTCCCATCCGGACTTTCACCGTCGGCTTTGGGTTCTCACCAAATCGGGCCTGGATGAAGCGATTTCCAGGCTTCGCGGGCTCGTGCGCTTCTGCGCCATCACCGCCGGTGGGGAATTCCACCCCGCCCTGAAGGAATCGGGCCTCGCGGCCCAAAACTAGTTTATCCATAAGGCCTGGGCTTGCAAAGTACGGCGGACTAGATTTTCATGAGGAGGTGCGGCTTGAGCTGGAAAGCCTGCTCGCCCTGGCGGAGGAAGGGGTGCTGGAGCGTGGGCGGCAGCGCTTCTTACAGGGGGCCATCCTCGAGGCGGCCCGCGGGCGGCAGCGGTTGCAGGCCCGGGTGGCCGGGAGCAGCCCCTTCCCCTACCGGGTGGAGATTGACCTGCGCAAGGGAAGCTGGCGCTGTACCTGCCCTTACCAAGGCCCCATCTGCAAACACGTGGTGGCGGTGGCCTTAGCCGCCCTAGAGGCCCCGGAAATCTTTGTACGGCGTAGGCTGGGCCGGGCCTCTCTGGTGCACCTCGAACCTCTCCTGGCCCTTTCCGAAGGGGAGCTGATGCGCTTTTTGTGGGGGCTTGCCGAGGCCCGCCCGGGACTCCTATACGAGTTCGCCCACCATTGGCTCGAGCGCCATCGGGGAGAATGGGGGAGAGGAGGAGGTATGGCAGACCCTTTGAGTGAAACCGAGATTCAGCAAGGGCTGGCCCGGCTGCCCGGTTGGGCGGTGGTGGAGGGGCGGTTGGAAAAGACCTTCAGCTTCAGGAGCTACCCCGAGGGAGTGGCCTTTGCGGTGAGGGTGGCCCTTCTGGCCGAGCGCAGCGACCACCACCCGGACAGCCTGGAGATTATGTGGCGCAAGGTGCGGGTGGCCTACGTGACCCACTCCGCCGGGGGGATTACCCGGCTTGACCTCGAGGCCGCGGCCCAGGTGGAGGCCTTGGTGTGAGGGTTTGGCGGCTCACATCTTCAGCTGAAGAAGGGGTAGACTAAAGAGCCGTGAGTATGGAACACACCGTGGACAGTTCCAACCTGGCCTACCTCGAGGCCCTCTACCAGCAGTACCAGGAGAACCCTAGCTCCATTCCCCCTGAGTGGTCGCGCTACTTTCAGAACCTCCAGACCGAGCCCATAGGCGGCAACGGGGCGGTGGTGCCGCGACAACCTTCCGAGGCCGAGCTGTCAGAGATGGCCTCGTTTTTCCTGCGGGCGGTGCGGTTTTTGCGCACCTACCGCGAGCGGGGCCACCTCATCGCCCAGATAGACCCCCTGGGCCGCGAGCGCCGCACCCCCCCCGAGCTTGACCCCAGCTACTTTGGCCTAACCGAGGCCGATTTGGACCGGCCGGTGCCCCTCGAGCTGGGGGCCCCTACCCTCCGGGCGGTGTTGGAGCAGTATAAGGCCCGCTATGGCGGCACGGTGGGCATAGAGTACGGCCACCTGGACGACCCCACCGTGCGCAACTGGATTGAGGCGCGCTTGGCCGCGGGGTTCGCTAAGCCCACCCCAGAGCAAAAGCGCCGAATCCAGGAAAGGCTTATGCAGGCCACGCTCTTTGAGGAGTTCCTGCAGAAGAAGTACCTAGGGGCGAAAACCTTCAGCCTCGAGGGCACCGAGTCCCTCATTCCCCTCCTTGACCTGGCCCTAGAGGCCGCGGCCCGCCAGGGGGTGGTGGAGGTGGTGATGGGGATGGCCCACCGGGGCCGCCTTAACGTCCTGGCCAACGTGGTTAGGAAACCTCTGCGGGACATCTTCTTGGAATTTGAGGAACATTTCCCTGAGGGGTACCAGGGGGACGTGAAGTACCACCTGGGCTACTCCAGCGACATTGAAACCCCCTTTGGGAAGGTCCACCTCTCCCTCAACTTCAACCCTTCCCATCTGGAGTTCGTGGCCCCGGTGGCCATGGGCCGCACCCGGGCCAAGCAGGACCGCTTTGGGGATGTGCGAAGGGAGAAGGGGATGCTCCTTCTGGTCCACGGCGACGCGGCCTTCATTGGGGAGGGTATCGTCCAGGAGACCCTCAACATCTCCGGCCTGCCCGCCTACACCGTGGGAGGGGCTCTGCACATCATCCTCAACAACCAGGTGGGCTTTACCACCGAGCCCCATGAATACAGCTCGGGCCGCTACGCCACCGAGATTGCCAAGATGGTGGAGTCGCCCATCTTCCATGTGAACGCCGAGGACCCTGAGGCCTTGGTGGGGGTGGTGGAGCTGGCCATGGAGTTTCGCCGTACCTTTAAGCGGGATGTCTTCATTGACCTCATTGGCTACCGTAAGCGCGGCCACAACGAAACCGACGAGCCCAGCTTTACCCAGCCCGACATGTACCGCCGCATCGCGGCTAAAAAGCCTCTCTACCAGGTCTACCAGGCCAAGCTGGAGGCCGAGGGGGTTTGCACCAAGGAGGGCTGCGAGGGCCTGGCCAAGCAGTACCAGGAAACCCTCGAGGCGGCCTTCTCGGGCGCTCGGCGGGAGCCTACCCCTACCCGCCCGCCCGCTGGAGGAGGGGTCTGGAAGGGCTACCTGGGGGGGCCCGAGGAGGGGGTGCCCGACCCTGAGACCGGGGTGCCGCTGGAGAAGCTCTCGGCCCTTATGGAGGCCCTGACCCGCCTTCCGGAAGGCTTCTCCTTGCACCCCCGCCTGGGCAAGTTCCTGGAGGCCAGGCGCGAGATGGGCCAGAACAAGCGGCCTTTGGACTGGGCCGCGGCCGAGATGCTGGCCTTTGCCTCGCTGGCTGTGGAGGGGCACCGGGTGCGCATTTCTGGCCAGGACACGATCCGAGGCACTTTTACCCAGCGGCATGGGGCCTTTACCGACTACCGCACCGGGGAGCGCTACATCCCGGCCAACCATCTGGCCGAGGGCCAGGCCCCGGTGGAGCTGTATAACTCGGCCCTCTCCGAGGCAGGGGTGCTGGGCTTTGAGTACGGCTACAGCCTGGACATGCCCGACGCCTTGGTGGGGTGGGAGGCCCAGTACGGCGATTTCGTGAACACCGCGCAGGTCATCATAGACCAGTTCATTGCCTCGGCTGAGGCCAAGTGGAGCCGCCTTTCGGGCATCGTGCTTCTCTTGCCCCACGGCATGGAAGGGGGCGGGCCGGAGCACAGCAGCGCCCGACTGGAACGCTTCTTGCAGCTTTGCTCCAACGACAATATGCAGGTCGCCTACCCCACCACCCCGGCCCAGTACTTCCACCTGCTTCGGCGTCAGGTTAAGCGGCCTTGGCGGAAGCCCCTCATCGTGATGACCCCCAAGAGCCTTCTGCGCAATCCCGATGCGGTCTCACCCTTGGAAGACCTCACCAAAGGGCGCTTCCAGCGGGTGCTGGCGGGGCCTTCCAACCCCGGGGCCAGCCGGATACTCCTCTGCTCGGGTAAGGTCTACTACGACCTCGAGGCGGCCCGTCGGGCCGCGGGCAAGGACGATGTGGCCCTTATTCGCCTGGAGCAGCTCTACCCCTTCCCGCAAAAGGAGCTGGAGGCCGCTATGGCTGCCTACCCCAGCAGCGCCGAGGTGGTCTGGGTTCAGGAGGAGCCGGCCAACATGGGGGCATGGTGGTTTATCCGGGCCCGCTTTGGCGACCGGATATTCGGCCGTCCTCTGCGGGTGGTGGCCCGTCCCGAGTCCAGCAGCCCGGCGGTGGGGTCCAAGAAGGTGCACGACAAAGAGCAACAAGCCCTGGTGCGGCAGGCCTTAGGGCTTTAGGCCTAGGGTTGGCTAGGCGAGGGCGACCGGAAATCCCGGAGGAAGAAGATGCCTATCGAACTCAAAATTCCCCCTGTGGGGGAGTCCATCACCGAAGTGGAGATCGGCCAGTGGCTCAAGAGAGAAGGCGAACAGGTGCGGGCCGATGAGCCCGTGGTGGAGCTGGTGACCGACAAGGCCACCTTGGAGCTGCCGGCCCCCGCCAGTGGGGTGCTCAGCAAAATTCTCATCCCAAGCGGGCAGGCCCGGGTAGGGGATGTGGTGGCCCTGTTGGAGGAACAAGAGGTCCAAGCGGCCGAACCCGCTGCCCAAGCCGCTCCGAAGCCGCAGCCGGCCCCTTCCTCTCCGTCGGCGGCCGAGGCCAAGGTGATGCCGGCGGCCGCTCGTCTGGCTGCCCAAAGCGGGGTGGATGTGGCCAGCCTAAAGGGCAGCGGCCCTGGGGGGCGGGTGCTCAAGGAAGATGTTCAAAAAGCCCTCTCCACCCCAGCCC
>NZ_QWKZ01000087.1 GCF_003574085.1 Meiothermus luteus
CTGCTAAACCCCCCCGGCCCCGCCCGGTTGAGGAGCGGCCCAAGCCTCAGCCCGACCCCGGGCCTGAGAAGCGGATCCGGGTGACCCCTTACCCGAAGGAGGTCATCTTTCCGCACCAACCCCTGCCGATGGAAGTACCGGCCTTCTCCGCCGACCTCGAGGCCTTGGGGTTTGTTCGGGAGTCGGCGGGGGCCCCTTGGGTTTTTCGGGCCTCCTTGGGGCGGCGCACCTTCCATCTGGCCTTGGCCAAGTTCGGTGAGCTTCCCTCTCGGGAGTTGCTGGTCTACCGCCAGCAGGGGCGGGTGCAGTACGCCGCCATCGTGGCCGGAGAGTCGGTGAAGGGGGAGGCCCTGGCGGAAATCGCCTCCGTGCGCCCTTCGGGGCTGGCCCAGGTGAGCTTGGGCTATGTGTCGCCCGAGGCTTTGCAACGCTTGGTGCGGCTCAGGAGCAAGTTTCCCGTGGGGCCGCTGGATGTGGAGCGGCTTCTTCGAGAAGGGCGGGTGGATTTTGAGGCGGTGCAGCGGCTTGAGGAGGATGTTTTCGGTGTGCTGCACGAACGCGGGCACTTTTCGGCGGTGCTGACCCTACTGGCCGACTACCCCCCGCAGCAGGTCTTTCTCCTGGCCGACCTGATGCCCATGGCCCGGGAAATGGGTCTGGAGGCCGACCACCTGCAGGGCATCCTGGAGAGCCTGAGCAGCCCCCCCTTCCTGCTCTTGAAGCGGCTTTCCCCGGGGGAGTTTCTCATGCGCCAGTCGGTGGAGCAGGCGCTTTCCGACTGGATGGAATATGCCCAGGCCATGCGGCGCCGCTTGCAGGGGGTTTTGCGGGAGTAGCTAGAAGATTTTTTTGAGCTCGGCCTCGAGGACGCCCGCGGCCTTTTGGCTGATGGTGAGCCTTAGCTTTATCAGCAGCCGACGGGCCCACCCCTCCAGCTCGGCCAGGCTCTGCTTGGCCTCCAGCTCCGGCAGGTATTGGGCGGCTTGTTCCCCCAAGGTGGCCTGTAGGGCCTCCCGGAGCCGGGTTCGGGCCGCCTCCAGGGGGGAGGGGGCAGGTTCTTTTGCCTCTTCCCCGGTCACCCGCTCCACCAGACCCTGGGCGCAGAGCTCGCTCAGGATTTGGCGGACTAGGTCCAGGGCCAGGCCGCTTCGCTGGGCCAGGAGGATATCGCTTACCTCTTCGCGGCACAGGCTGTAGATGAGCCGCTGTTCCCGGCTCAGGAAGACGCCGAGCGGTTTTTGGGTCTGCCGGTAGATTTGCATCAGGCTTCCAAAGCCGCCAGGATGGCCTCCACCAGGCGCAGCACCAGCCACACAAAGACCGCGCCAAACAGCAGGATTAGGCCCGTGATGAGCAGAAGAGGATCGGCGGGCCGCCCCCAGGTCAACAGGCCTACCGCTAGGTAGCCTAGGGCAAAGAGGGCGATGAAGGAGTTGAGCTGGACGAGCCGTTCCCCGATGATGCCCCCAGGGGCCTGGCTTTTCATGCGAAAGCCAAAATACACGTTGTAGAGCATCAGCGCGAAGCCCGCAAACACGATGAGCTGCAACACCCTGGCCTCCTCGAGGCCGATTTTACTACTTGTCGTAGGGCTTTCCCACCGCCGCGGGGGGCCGGCTTCGCCCTATGAAGCCAGCCAGAACCAGCATAGTTAGGATGAAGGGCAGGGCCTGGACCAAGGTGGCCGGCAGCACATCCCCGCCTTGGAGCTGGATGGCCAGGGCCTGGGCGAACCCGAAGAGCAGGGTAGCGCCGAGGACCCCTAGGGGGTGCCACTTGCCGAAGATGAGCGCCGCCAAGGCGATGAAACCGGCCCCGGCGCTCATGGCTCGGATAAACTGATTCAGGAAGCCGATGGACAAATAGGCCCCGGCGATGCCGGCCAGCACCCCGGAGAGCACGACCGCAGTGTAGCGCATGCGGATTACGTTGATGCCCATGGTTTCGGCGGCTTCGGGGTGCTCACCTACCGCCCGCAAGCGGAGCCCCCAGGGGGTTTTGAAGAGCACCCACCAGACCACGGGGACCAGTAAAAAGGCGAAGATGACCAGGATGGAAACGCTGCCAGGCCCCAGGCTCACGTTGGGCAGCCGGTTGACCACCTCTTGGGAGGTTGAGGTGTTGTTGTAGAGCACCTGCAAGACGATGGAAGGCGCCCCCAGAGCGGCGATGTTGATGGCGGTGCCCGAGACAATCTGGTCGGCCCGGTATTTGATGGCCGCAACAGCGTGGATTAGGCCCACCAGGCCGCCCATCAGGGCCCCTGCGAGGAGGCCCACCCAGGGAATCCAGAAGACCACCTCGCCCCCCATGGCCACCTCGAGCCGGTTGACCGTGATGGCCGCCGCGGCAGCTCCGAAGAGGATCATGCCCTCCAGGGCGATGTTGACCACCCCGCTGCGCTCGGAGAAGAGGCCGCCTAAGGCGGTGAGCAGAAGCGGGGTGGCCTGGCGCAGGGTTGAGAACAGAAGCGCGATGGCAATTTCCATAACTCCCCACCTGACTTTCTCAAAGGGTGGCCCGCTGGGCCGGCTGGGCCTCCTGCTCGGCTTTGGCCTCGGTCTCCACCTGGGCTGCTCGCAGCGGGTCGGTGAAGTAGCGCGGGAGCAGCCCCCCCACGGCGATGAACAGGATGATAAGGGCCTGCAGCACCTGGATAATCTGGTTGCTTATGCCAAGCTGGGCGTTGAGAGAGACCCCTCCGGCCAGCAAGATCCCGAACAGGGTGGCCGACAGGAAGATGCCGATGGGGGTATTCTGCCCCATCAGGGCTACGGCTATGCCGTCAAAGCCCACGCTCGAGGGAATGGCGGTTTTGAGCCGGTAGGTGCCGTCCATTCCCGCCCCCAGCACGTAGTGGGTGGCGGCCAGCCCGGCCAGGGCTCCGGAGATTAGCATGGCCACCACCATCTTGCGCCTCAGGCTGACCCCCGCGTACTCTGCTGCTTTGGGGGCCAGCCCGGTGGCCCGCAGCTCATACCCCCCTGCAGTGCGGAAAAGGTAGAAATTGTAGAAGAGCAAGGCGGCCACCGCGATCAGAAAGGAGCCGTTCAGAAGCTGGGAGGCCAAGGCCGAGCTTATGGTCACTGGAAACCCCGGCAATAGGCCACCCAGCCCGAACCCCAGCAGCGTCGCAGCCGTCGCCAGCAGCAGCCGCCGCCCCAGGTCCAAGCGGCGCAGCCCATAGTAGGTAAGGAGGCCCGCCCCCACCGCCACGGGCAGCGCCCAGGAGAAGGTGCCGCCCGGCGCCAGGAGGTCAATCATCAGAGGGATTCGGGCCCCTTCCTGCATCTCCTCACTGCGTCCCTCAAAGCCCTCCGCCTTGAAGGGCAGCCGCACGGTCTGGCCGAAGAAGCGGTACTCGTTGGCGGCCAGCATGAACAGGAGCACCGAGGCGGCGATGTAGTTCATCATGATGGTGTTGATGACCTCGTTGGCCCCAAAGCGGGCCTTGAGCCAGCCCACGATACCGCCCCAGATGGCCCCCCCTAAGGCCGCCGCCAGAATGGCGCTGGGCAAGAGGAGGAAGCCCGGGAGGGGAAGGTAGACCCCGGCCAGCATGGCGAACAAGGCCCCTATGGTGAGCTGGCCTGGGGCCCCGATGTTGAACATGCCCGCGCGGAAGCCAAAGGCCACCGCTAGCCCGGTGAAGATTAGGGGGGTGGCGAAGGCCAGGCTGTTGAAGAGGCCCGGCAGGCTGAGTAGGGGACTGAAGAGGATTTGGAAGGTGTAGGTTACCAGGTCGAGCTTGCTGGCTATAAACTCGCGGAGCCCCAGCCCCTCTACCCCTTGGGTGCCCAGGCCAGGCCGCAGGATGGCGACTACCACCGCCCCTACCACCACCGCCAGCAAAAGGGAGACCAACGGGACCACCACCCCCCGCAGCCGGACCAGGAAGGCCAGGCCACCTGGGAGCTGCATTCGGGCGAGGAGCAGCAGGGCTAGGGCGTAAAAAAGCCCTGCGTACATCCCCAGCGAAAGGGCAAAGCGGCGCAGCGGGGGGCGCCGGGCCCCCGCGGCCAGGGCGGCCTCGTTGGCGGAGCCCACTGCCTGGTAAAAGAGCAGGGCGCCCACCGCGAAGAGGGCGATTCCAAGCCCTCCTAAGACGTATAGGAGGCGGGCTCGAGCCTGAGGGTTGGGGGTGAGGAAGACCGCGATGGCCGCTACGATCAAGGCCACCCATGCCCCAAATAGGGGACCCAGCCAGGGGAAGCTCAAGCCTTCGGGAAGGGAAAGCCCTTTGGGGTTAATGGTCCCTAAGGGACTGAGAAGGTATCCAGTTCCGTCAAACTCCCGTAGTGGAATGGCCCATGGAGCAAGCGCCATTGCCAGCAGCACCGCTCCACTCGCCGCGAAGAACAAAAGACGGCCCATAGCTTCCTCGGATTCTACAATGCAAGGAAGCGCGCGGGCCTAAGGAGGACTGTCCAGGGCTTCCCTCAGGAAGGCCACCGTTCGCTGGGCCACCTGATCCCAACCGGCTTCCTTAGGAAGGGCCGCAGGGTTGTCGCCCCGCTGGGGGCCGTATGCGCCAAAGCCGGCGTGGTTGAGCCCAGGTAGGACCACGAAGCGGGTGCCTGGGGGGAATTTGCTCTTGTGGGCCTCGAGCTGCTCCGCGCTGATGCGGCCGTCTTTCTCCCCGAAGAGGGCCAGGGTGGGAAGGGGGCGGCTCGAGAGGTCGTTTTGCGGGTAGGCGGCCCACATCACCAAGGCTCTGGCATCCGGATTGCTGGCCGCAAAGTTGGAGGCCACCACCCCTCCTAGGCTGTGGCCCCCTACCGCCCAGCGCAGCCCGGGGGCCTCGGCGATGGGCTGCCGGGCCTTGCCCTGCTCGGTGACCGCCAGGTTGTAGCGCACCCGCAGCAGGGCCACCCGGTAACCGGCTCCGGCGATGCGGCGCAGCACCGGGGCATAGGCCTCCGGCTCCACCAGGCCACCTGGGTAGAAGGCCAGGCCGCCTCGGGCTTCTCTTGGGATGAAGACCCATCCGTAGGGGGTCGCCCGCACCTCTAGGCCTGGGGCAGGCTCCAGGGCTTTTAGGGCCTCGGGGTCCGCGGGGTAGGGTCTTAGGGCCTGGCGGGTGTACCAGACCATGGCCCCGGCGAAAAAGAGCAGCCCCCCGAGGAAGGCCAGCCAGAAGACGTGGTGCTTGCTCAAGCGCATGGCGGTCCTAGTCGGTGGAGGCAGGAAGGGGCTGGTCCTGCCGCTGGAGCTGCTCGTAGCGCTTGCGCTCAAAGAGGTAGAAGGCGGCCGGAACCACGAAGAGGGTAAGCAGCATGGAAACCGAGACCCCCCCCAGGATGATGATGCCCAGCGGGCGGCGGAACTCCGAGCCCTCGCCGACCGCCGCGATGAGGGGAATGGAGATCATCAGCACGGTGAGGGTGGTCATCAGAATAGGCCGCAGGCGTAGCCGCCCGGCCTCCACCAAGGCCTCGTACAGGGGTTTTTCCCGCGCCGCCCGGACCGCAAAGTCTAGGAGCAGGATGGCGTTTTTGGTCACCAGGCCTATGAGGATGACCACCCCCAGCACCGAGACCACGTCCAGGCCGCTTCTGAAGAAGTAGAGGAACCAGAAGGCCCCCACCAGGGCCAGGGGCACCGGCAAGAGCAGGTAGATGGGGTAGCGGAAGGTGTTGAACTGGCTTGCAATCACCAGGAAGTTGAGCAAAAGCGCCAGCCCAAAGGCAATTGGGGCGCTTCGGGCTAGGTCACCCACGAAGGCCGTGGAACCCTGCCGCTCCAGCCGCACCCCATCCCCGAGCACCCCGGCTTTTTCCAGCTCGGCCTCTACCAGGTTAGAGATTTGCAGGATGCCCAGCTCCACCCCGGGGGCCCGGTTGGCGTTGATCCCGGCGGAAAAGGCCTGATTGGTCCGGGAGAGCTGGGCTGGGGTCTGGCGGGTCTCAAACTGGCCCAGGCTGCCTATGGGCAGGGTGCTGCGCAGGGCCGGGGCGGCCACCGGCAGCGAGAGCAGGCTGGCCTGGTCGGGGACGAAGCGCGGGTCGGCCCGCACCACGATGGGGATGTCGTCCCCCCCCGCGCGCAGGTTGGCGGCCTGGGTGCCCGCGTTGTAGATGCGCAGGGTCTGGGCCAGGTCGTTTGGGCTGAGCCCCGTGCCCTGGAGCCGGGCCGGGTCGGGCACCAGCACCCGCTCGGTGGCGGTCTCCTCGAGGCTGCTGCGCACATCGCTCAGGTAGGGGAGGCCCCGCAGGACCTGCAGGGCCAGCCGGTTCTTCTCCTCCAGCACCTGCGGGTTGGGTGCGGTCAGGGTGAACTGCAGGTCGGCGGCCCCGCCCGGCCCTCCCTCAGGCACCGAGACCCGCAGGTCGGCCTCGGGCCGGTTGGCCAGGAGCGCTCCCAGGGCCTCGCGGTAGACGGGGGCCAGGTCGTAGACGTTGGGCCGCTCGTCCCTGGGCACCAGTTCCACCACGATGCGGGCCCGCTCAGGGTTTCCGGCGCCGAGGAGGTTCTGCGAGCTACCCACCGTGGTCAGAAAGGCCCGCACCTCCGGCCGCTGCTTTAGCCACTCCTCCAGCCGGCGGGTGAGGGCGTTGGTTTCGGAGAGGGCGGTGCCTTTGGGGAGGGCTAGGTCAATGTTAATCTGGCCGCTGTCGTTTTTGGGGGTGAAGTTAAAGGGGATGCGCGGGGCCACGAAGCCGATGCTGAGGAAGAACCCCAGGCCCACCAGGAGCACCAGCCCGCTTCGGTGGAGGGCTGCGGCCAGGCTTTTGGCGTAAAGCTCCCGCAGGGCCAGAAAGACCCGCTCCGAGCCCCCGTGCAGGCTTCCCGCGATGGCCCCGGCGAACCCCAGCAGCACCGAGGCGGCCCGCCGCAGCGGGGCCAGGGCCAGGGTGAGGGGGGTGAGGAGCAGGTTGAAGAGGCGCCAGCCCAGGCTGGCGTCCTTTTGCCGGTAGACGTGCAGCCGCAGGCCCCAGCGCAGGTCGTCGCCTAGGCCCAGCAGACGGCGTCCGAGCTGCGGCCAGCTCGGCGGGTCGGGGTCGGGAAAGTAGGCCAGCCGCACGGTGAGGAAGAAGAGGGCCTCGAGCCAGCTCACCGCGATGGCCGCGGCCAGCACGATGCCGAACTGACGGAAAAACTCCCCGATAATCCCCGGTAGGAAGCTGATGGGCAGGAACACCGCCAGAAGCGAAAGGGTGGCTGCCGAAACCGCTGAGAGTACCTCGGTGGCCCCCTTGAGCACCGCCTGCAGGTTGTCGTAGCCCATTTGGCGGTAGCGCTCAATGTTCTCGGAGAGCACGATGGAGTCGTCCACCACGATGCCCACCGCCACAATCAGGGCCAGCAGGCTGATGATGTTGAAGGTAAAGCCCAGCAGCCCGAAGACAATGAGAGCCCCCGACATGGTGATGGGGATGGCCAGCACCACGCTGAAGACTGAGTTGAGCTTGCCGAGGAAGACCAGGGTGATGAAGGAGACGATGAGGGCGACCAGCAGCACCTCGCGGAAGGTGTCCTGGGCAGTATTCTCAATGAAAACGGTCGTGTCGCCCACGATCTGGGCGGAGTAGCCCGGGGGCAGCCGCACCTCCTCCAGGGTGCGCTTCACCCCTTGGGCCACCGCCACCGCGTTGGAGTCGGGGGTCTTGCGCACCGCTAGGGGGATCACTGGCTGGCCGTTTAGGCGGGTGAGGCGGGTGGGCTCGGCCTGGGTATCCCGCACCACCCCCAAGTCGCGCACCTCGAGGCCCCGGGTAGGGTCCACCAGGATGCGCCCCACCTCCTCCGGGGTGGTGGGCGTGTTGCGCAGGGTGAAGAGAAGGCGCTGCCCCTGCTCGTCCTGGGTTCCGGCGGGCACCGCCAGGGCTGAAGCCTGGATGGCTCCCACCACCTGCTGGGGCGAGAGGCCGAAGGCCGCCACCTTATAGGGGTCAAGCAGGACCTGTACCTCCCGCTCCGGCGCCCCTTGCACCTGCACGTCGGCCACCCCACCGATGAGCTGCAGCCGGGGCTTGAGCACATCGTTGGCGTACTTGGCCACCTCGCGCAGGTCGCGCCCGTCGGCCGATAGAGCGATGTAGAGGATGGGCGCGGCGCCCGGGTCAAAGCGCTGGACCACCGGGGCCTGGGCATCGCGGGGGAGCTGGCCTCTTACGGCGGCCACCCGCTGGGCCACGTCGGTGGCCACCCGGTTGATGTCCTGCCCGAACTCGAAGGAGACGATGACCTGGGAGAAGCCCTCACCGGAAAGTGAGGCGATCTGGTCCAGGCCCGAGAGGGTGGAGACCGCCTCCTCTATGGGGCGGCTTACCTGCTGCTCCACCTCCTCTGGCCCGGCCCCAGGGTAGGCGGTGGTGACCGCGACCACCGGTATCTCAAAGCGGGGCAGGAGGTCTACCCCTACCCGGCTTCCGGAGATGAGGCCGAAGAGGACCAGGGCCAGAAAGACCGCGGTGGAGAAGACAAAGCGCCGTACGAAGAACTCGATGGCCGGGTTGACCGGCTTTTGGTCCTTCACCGAACCACCTCCACCCTATCCCCGTCGCTTAGGCTCGAGGGCACCGGAAAGACCACCTGGGCTCCTGCCCTTACCCCCTCTACCACTACCTGGGCTCCGCTGTCGCCCACCACGCGCACCGGGGTGCGCACCGCCCTTTCTCCTTGGACCAGGTACACGAAGGTGGTCCGGCCCTCGGTGCGGAGGGCCCCTGCGGGCAGCAGGATGCCCTCAGCCAGGGTCAGGGTGTAGCGGACCTGGACGCTTACCCCAAGCGGAGGGCTGCCCTCCACCTGGGCGGTGAGCTCCACCAGCCGATCGGTGCCGGGTACCTGGCTGCTGCGGATGAGACGGGCGGTGTAGGTCTGCTCCCCGTAGCTCAGGTTGAGAAGGCTGCCCAGAGGCAGCGCGGCGGCGTCCTCGGGGGGCAGGCGGAAGCGGGCCTCGAGCCGGCGGGTGTCGGCCAGCCGGAAGACCCGCTGCCCGGCGGCCACGAACTCGCCGGGGTTCACGTAGACCTCGGCTACCACCCCGGCGAAGGGGGCCCGCACCTCGGTATCGGCCAGGGCCCTTTTGGCCTGGGCAAGCTGGTTCTCGGCCTGCCGCACCTGCAGGCGTAGCAGCGCTAGGTCCTCCTGGGAGGCCCGCTGGGCCCTGGCCAGGTTTTCCCGGGCGTTGTCGGCTGCGGCCTTGGCCTGGTTGTAGGTGGCCTCGAGGCCCACCAGCTCTACCTGGGCGATGGCCCCGGCGGCAAAGAGCTGCTTTCCCTCCTGGTAACGCTGCTCGGCGGCCCGCAGATTGGCCAGGGCCGACTCCAGGCTGGCCTGCAGGGGGGCCAGCGAGCCGGCGGTGGACCGCTCGGCTCGAGCCAGGTTCACCCGGGCCTGCTCCAGGGCAATTTCGGCGTTGCGCAAGGCGGTCTGGGCGTTTTCCGGGTCAAGCCGCAGCACCACCTGGCCCGCCGCCACCCGGCTGCCCTCCTCCACCAATACGGAGAGCACCTTGCCGGCGGCGGTGGCCCCCACCTGGCTCTCGCGGGCCGGGGCCAGGGTGGCCCCGGTGGTGCGGCTTATGGTAAGCCGCCCGCTTTTGGCCTCCACCACCCGGACCTTTACCTGGCTGGCGAGGGCCTCCCCAGCGTTGCGGGGTTCGCTTTGGGCGCTTCGGCGAGGACCACACCCCGCTAGAAGGGCCAGGGCCAAAATCCCCACCAGCAGGCCTATCCAACCCCGCATCAGCGCCCTCCCGCCCGCAGGCTGTAGTAGGCCCGCCAGTAGTTCCCTAAGGCTTGCTGGGCGGCTAGCTCGGCCTGAAGGTAGCTGAGCTCGGTCTGTAGGTAGGCGAGCTGGCTGATGAGGCCGGCCTCGAGCCGCTTTCTCTCGCTGGCGAGGGCCTCCCGGGCGTTGGCGAGGGCGGCTTGCTGGACGCTCAGGCTCCGGGCCGCGGCCTCCAGGTTCTGGTAGAGCGAGTCGTACTGGAGCCCCAGGCCCCGCTCTAGCTCCCGGGCGGCGGCTGCGGCCTGCTCAGCTCGGGCCTTGGCGGCCTCAATTTCGGCTGGGGCGGCGTAGCTGGGGTCAAGCAGCTCCACCTGCAGCCGGGCCAGCTCGAGCCGCTGCCGGGCCTGCAGCATATCGGGGTTTTTCTCCAGAAGCTCCCTCAGCAGGCCCCGCTCGGGTAGGGCGGGAGGGGCAGGTAGGGGGGAGAGCTCGCCGAAAGGCCCGACCAGGCTGCGCAGGGAGCTTTGGGACAGGGCCAGCCCGTTCTCGGCCCGGCTCAGGTTGCTCCTAGCATCTTCCAACCGGTTTTGCGCGTTGCGCACGTCCAGCGCCGTGCCAGAGCCGTTGCGCTGGCGAATCTGGGCCACCTCGAGCCCCCTTGCGGCGATTTCCATAGCTTTTTGGGCCAGGCGGACCTGGAGCTGGGCCTCGAGCACCTGGGCGTAGGCCCCTACGATGCTGCTTTGGGCCTGGACCAGGGCCCGCTCGTAGTTGGCCTGGGCCAGGGCCTGGCGCTGCTCGGCCTGGAGGCGGGATGGGCGGGTCAGCAGGGGGTCAGCCAGGGTGCGCTGTAGGCTGGCCTTGGCATCCTCCAGCTCCACCTGGGCGGCCCGCACCGGGGCCTGCTCGCCGGCCTTAGCGAGGGCGCTCTCTAAGGTTAGGCCCTGGGAGAGGGCCAGGGAAGAGAACAAGCTCAAAAACAAGAGGGTGGGTTTTGCGGGTTTCATGGGGTCACCTCGCTTGGGGGTAGGGCGTAGAAGCGGTACAGGTCAAGGATGCGCTGGATGCGGCCCAGCTCCGCCTGCTCCACCCCCAGCCGGGCTTGGGCCAGGCTTAGCTCGGCCTGCAGGGTGGCCAGCGGGCTGGTAAGCCCCAGGCGTTCTCGCTCCTTGGCCTCATTCAGGCTTTGTTCGGCATCTTTTAGGGCGCTGCGGGCGTTTTCTAAGTTTTGCTCAGCGCTCTTTAGGGCGGCTTGGAGCAGCTCGAGCTGTAGCTTGCTGCTGCGCCGGGCGGCTTCCAGGGCTTGCTGGGCCGCTTCCACCTGCTTCTGGGCGGCCCCTAGGGCGTCCAGCAAGCCGAACGAGATGTTGGCCGAAAGCCCAATTTGGAGGGTGCCCTGGATGCGGTCCTGGGGAGGGGTGCGCCCTTGGGACTGGTGGGTGTAGCTGAGGCTGGGCTGCAGGGTTCGGGAGTTGAGGGAGATGCTCCAAGCCTCTTGGTTGGAGGTGTTGCGGGTGTAGCTGCCCTGCAATACCGGTAGGACACTCCTTAGGGCCCGGTCGTAGCCTATCTGGGCGTTTGCGAGTTGGAGCTCGGCCTGGCGCACCTGGGGTGGGGTAGCCTCCGGGGGCAGGGGAAGAGGAGGGGGCTCAGCCCTTCCGCTGCCGATTAGGTCGGCCAGGTTCTGCTGGGCCAGGGCCAGGTTGCGCTCGGCCTCGGCCTGCTGTAGGGCCGCCTGGCGCAGCCCGGCCTCGGCCTGCCGCAGCTCGTTGGGGCCGGCCGCTCCGCGCTGGGCCCGCAGCCGGGTGGCCTCCAGGCTGGCCTGGGCCACCCGCACCGCCAGCCGGGCCACCTCGAGCCCCCTCTCGGCCAGCCGCACCCGGTAGGCGGCCTCCACCGCCTGGGCCTGGAGCTGGGTTCGGGCCTGCCTTAGCCCCAGCTCGGCCTGGGCCACCCCTAAGGCGGCTTGGTTGACCGCGTCGGCCACATCGCCGAAAGGAAAGGGGGTGAAGGTGAGCCCTAGGGTGATCTGCCGGGCGTCGCTGGGCAGCTCCAAGCACTGGGGGTTTATGGGGTTGGGACAGACGG
>NZ_QWKZ01000088.1 GCF_003574085.1 Meiothermus luteus
CCACCACCCCCGCCAGCGGCCTGGTGCTTCGCTTTGAGGGAACCAGCTGGCTGCGCGTCACCGACGGACGTACCGGCCGCACGCTCTTTGAAGGAACGGTAGGTCCGGGCACCCAGCAAAGCTACCCTTTGCCGGTGAACGTGCGGGTGGGCAACGCCGGGGCGGTGCGGGCCATCCTGAACGGGCGGGACCTGGGCATAATGGGCAGCCCTGGGCAGGTCGTGAACCGGCGTTTTGAGTAAACCTCAGCGCAACCGGCGGCTCTCCCACTGGGCGTGCAGGTTCAGGTAGTAAAGCCAGCCCCGGGTGGAAAGCGGACCCAGGGCGTTGTGGGGGACGTAGGTGGGCTCTATGGTCCCCTTGAGCCGCTCTGCCAGCTCGATGGTCTGGATGCGGGTCTTGCGAAACTCGTAGAGTAGGTGAGCCTTATCCAGGCCCGCAGGGGGTTTATACTCGTGGTGCTCGTCCATAACCAGGGGCTTACCCAAGGCCACTTGCAAGCGGCGCTGGCCCCAACGCTCTATTCCGATGATGTGGCGCACGATCTCCTCTGCTTGAGAAGAACGAGCCTTTTGAATACGCTGCTCAACCGGTTCCACGCTCCGCACCAGCGCCTCCTTGTGCTGATCTAGGCTGAGCTCCCAAGCTGGTTTTTCGATCAGGAAGGGCTTCGCCAGGCGCAAAACCAGATCCGCTACCGGCATCATCCACCCCCTCAAAAACACACCTTGCCCTGTAGCTTAACAAACTTCCCCTCCGGAATGCGTTCTTTTGCGGGGAAGGCCAGGTTATCCTGAAGGGTAAGGTTATGCCTGAGCGCTACACCCCTCCCCCAACCCCGCAGTACGCCCTCGAGTCCGGCCCCATCCTGCTCAAAGACGGCCGCACCGCCACCCTGCGCCCCGCCCAGCCCGAAGACCGCCCCCTCTTCGTGGAATTCCTCCAGCGGCTCTCCCCCCAGGCCCGCACCTTCCGCTTCTTCTCGGAAATAGACCCGGAGACCGCCGCCGACCTCCTCCTGCGCAAGCCCCCCGATGAGGATAAGGTCACCCTGGTGGTCCTTACCGGGGACCCCGAGCGCATCATCGCCACCGGTGAGTACGTGCAAGAGGGGCCCGGCTCCACCTCGGCGGAGGTAGCCTTCCTGGTGGACGACTGGTACCAGGGCCGCGGCCTGGGCTCCTTGCTCCTGGAGCGACTGGCCCTTATCGGGGTGCGAAGGGGCATCCGGCGTTTCCACGCCTACACCCTGGCTGAAAACAAGCAGATGCTGGACGTCTTCAAGGCCAGCGGCTTTAAAATAGAGGCCCACAACGAAGCGGGAGAGGTAGAGGTCAGCTTTGAGATTGAGCCCAACCCCGAGATGCTGGCCCGCTTCGAGCTGCGCGAGCGGGTGGCCACGGTGGCTTCACTCCTACCGGTGCTGCGTCCGCGGGGCGTGGCGGTGGTGGGAGCCTCTCGCGACCCCGAGAGCGTGGGCTACAGGGTGCTGGAAAACCTGGTGCTAAACCGCTTCCAAGGGCCGGTCTACCCGGTCAACCCTGCCGTCACACCCGCTGCAGGCGAGGTTCCGGTGGTGGGCTCCATGCTGGCCTACACCTCCATCAAGGCAGTGCCCGGACCGGTTGACCTGGCGGTGCTCACCACCCCCCGGGAGAAAGTCCTGGAGGCCGCCGAGGCCTGCGGCCAGCGGGGCGTGCGGGCCTTGATGGTGGTCACCACCGACATGGAGCCAACCCAGACCAAAACCCTGGTGCAGACCTGCCGGCGGTACGGCATGCGCCTATTGGGGCCGGGTTCGCTGGCCCTCATGACCACCAGCCCGGAGGTGCAGCTTTGCGCTGGGCTGGCCCCTAGGCTCCCGCTCAGAGGGAAAATCGCCATGTCGAGCCAAAGTGGGGCGGTGGGCCTGGCCGTGCTGGAGTACGCCCGCGAAATGGGTCTAGGGTTCTCCAACTTCGTCTCGCTGGGGGCCAAGGTAGACATCTCCTCCAACGACCTAATCCAGTACTGGGAGGAAGACCCTGAAACCGGGCTGATTCTGCTCTACGTGGAGTCGTTTGGGAACCCCCGGCGGTTCGCCCGGCTGGCCCGGAGGGTGGGGCGCAAAAAGCCCATCTTGGCGGTGCGGCCAGGACGGGACGCAGTGGTGGAGGCCCTCTTCAAGCAGACCGGGGTGGTACGGGCGGAGAACCTCGAAGAGATGTTTGACATCGCCGCCTTGCTAGCCCACCAGCCCCTACCCGAGGGGCCACGGGTAGCCCTGCTAAGCAACGCCTCGGGGCCAGCCTACCTGGCCAAGGACGCCCTCGAGACCGAGGGCATGGAGGCCGAGGTACTGGACCTGGGCTCCCGGGCCTCGGCCGAGGCCTACAAGGAGAGCGTCAAAAGCCTCCTCGAGCAGGGCTGCGACGCCCTCATCACCCTCTTTGTGCCGCTGGGCTACGCCACCGTGGGGGAGGTCCAGCAAGCCCTGGGCGAGGCCTTCCAGGAGGCCCGTCGGCAAGGGGTAGGCATCCCCTTGCTCACCTGCTTCATGAGCCCAGGGAAACCCCGGGTCCAGCTCGAGGGGGAGCAAATCCCTACCTACCGCTTCCCCGAGTCGGCCGGGCGGGCCCTGGCCGCAGCCTACGCCTACGCCCAGTGGCGCCGAACGCCCCCAGGGGAGATTCCCGACCACAACGTGCGAGAAGACGAGGCTCGGGCCTTGGTGGCCCAGGCCCAAGGTCGCCTGTCCCCCGAGACGACCCAGGCTTTGCTGGACTGCTTCGGCCTCCGGCTGTCCCCGCCCCCCAAAGGGGGCGTCCTCCTAGCCCTCCGGGTCCAGCACGATCCCCTTTTCGGCCCGGTACTCTCCTTGGCCCTCACCGGCCTGCCCCTAGGCGAGCAGCCCCTCGGCCTGCGCATCACCCCCCTCACCGACCGCGAAGCCGCAGAGATGCTGGCCCCTTTGACAAGGACCGCCCATCTAGAAAGCCTGCAAGACCTGCTGCTGCGGGTCTCCCGGCTCCTAGAAGAGCTGCCCGAGGTGGAAGGGCTCGAGCTGCACCTGGCCGCAGGGCCCAAAGGCACCGCCATCACCGAGGCCCAGGTTCGTCTCAAAGGCCCTTCCCAAAGCAGTCCAAAACCCTCGTGAGCCGCCCCACTTTGAATTTTGGGGGGCCTTCTGCTAAATTAAACTAACGAGCGTTAGTTTGGTTCACAGGAGGAGCCATGCCCGGCAGATACGGAGTTCCCACCGACCCCGATTACCAAGAGCGCTTGGCCGAGTTTGAGGCCCGCATCCGGCGCGGCGAGAAAATTGAGCCCGGCGACTGGATGCCCGAGGAGTACCGCCGCCAGCTTATCCGGATGATCTCCCAGCACGCCCACTCCGAGGTGGTGGGGATGCTCCCCGAAGGCGCCTGGATTACCCGCGCCCCCACCCTCAAGCGCAAGATGATTCTGGTGGCCAAGGTGCAGGACGAAGCCGGGCACGGCCAGTACCTCTACCATGCCGCCGAGACCCTGGGCATAAGCCGCGAAGCCATGCTGGAGGCCCTGCTGTCGGGCAAGGCCAAGTATTCTTCCATCTTCAACTACCCCACCCTGACCTGGGCCGATATCGGCACCATCGGCTGGCTGGTGGATGGGGCGGCCATCAAAAACCAGACCATGCTGGCCCAGTGCTCCTATGGCCCCTACAGCCGGGCCATGGTGCGCATCTGCGCTGAAGAGACCTTCCACCACAAGCAGGGCAAGGAGATGGTGCTGCTCTACGCCCAGGGCACCCCCAAGCAGCGGGCCATGGCCCAAGACGCCATCAACCGCTGGTGGTGGCCGGCCCTGATGATGCTGGGCCCCCACGACAAGGACAGCCCCAACACCGAGGTCCTGGTGCGCTGGGGTATTAAGACCAAAACCAACGACCAGGTACGCCAGGAGTTTATCAACGAGCACGCCCCGGAAATCCTGGCCGCAGGTTTGAGCATCCCTGACCCTGAACTGCGCTACGACGAAAAGAGCGGAAACTGGCTGCACGGCCCCATCAACTGGGATGAATTCTGGCAGGTAGTAAGTGGCAACGGCCCTATGAACAAAGAGCGGCTGGAGGCCCGGCGCCGTGCCCACGCCGAAGGAGCGTGGGTGCGGGAGGCGCTGGAAGCCTACGCGGCAAAGCAAAAGAAAGCCGCGGTGGCGGTATAGGAGGGTTGAATGGACACCCAATGGCCCCGCTGGGAGGTCTTCAAACAAGACGCCCCGGGAAAGCCCCACCAGGCGGTGGGCTCGGTGCACGCCGCTGACCCTGAACACGCCCTACTGACCGCAAGGAATGTCTTTGCACGGCGGCCCCAGGCGGTGAGCATGTGGGTGGTGCGGGCAGAGGAGGTGTTCTCCTGGACCAAGGAGGAGATAGCCCAAGACCCAGCCCTGCGGGGCGAAAGCAGGCCAGCACTGGGTTCTCGGCCCACCACCTACCTGGTCTTCCGCAAAACCAGCCACAAGCGTTCCATGACCTTCGTGGACCACGTGGGAGAGGTAGAAGCCTACTCCCCCCAAGGGGCCCTACGGGAGGCCCTGGCACGCTTTAGTGACGCAGAGGGGTTGGTCTGGTGGGTGGTGCCTGCCGAAAAGGTATACAAAAGCGACCCCAGCCAGGAAACCGTGGAGAGCTGGTTTGACCCGGCAAAGGAAAAAACCTACAAACAGCAGCAGTACTACGCCACGGTGAGCGCGAGCAGGCCCAAGCGGAGGAAAGAGGATGAAGCCTTCGGTGAAGGATGCGCTCATTGCTAAGCTAACCGCCTTAGGCGACGACGAGCTGATTTTAGCCCACCGCAACAGCGAGTGGGTGGGGCACGGGCCCATCCTGGAAGAGGACATTGCCCTGGCCAACATCGTGCAGGATGAGCTGGGCCACGCTACCCTCTGGTATGGCCTGCGAAAGGAGCTCGACGGGAGCGACCCCGACCAACTGGCCTTCTTCCGCGACGCCAACGAGTACCGCTGCTGCGAGCTGGTAGAGCTGCCCAAGGGGGACTGGGCCTTCACCATGCTCAGGCAGTATCTCTTCGACCTGTATGAGGCGCTCTGGCTCGAGGCCGCCCAGCACAGCGCGTACAAGCCCCTGGCCGAGGCCGCCCAAAAAATAATCCGCGAAGAACGCTTCCACCTCCAGCACACCCGGGCCTGGGTGGAGCGGCTGGGCCTGGGCACCGAGGAGTCCAACCGGCGCCTGCAGCAGGCCCTGAACTTCCAGTGGGGCTACGCCCAGCAGCTTTTCGTGCCCATCCCGGGAGAAGAACTCCTGGTGGCCGAGGGGATCGTGCCCGAGCTAGGGCCCATTAGGGAGCGGTGGCTCGAGCTTGTCACCCGCCACCTACAAAACGCCGACCTCAAACTACCCATCAACCCCGGCTACCAGCCCACCTCACGCGCCTACCACACCGAGCACCTGTGGAGCATCCTGGCCGAGATGCAGTCCACCGCCCGCTGGGAGCCCGAGGCCAAGGTCTGGTGATATGACCGCCCTACCTACCACCGAGCAAGTCTGGGAAGCCCTAGCCCGGATTCCCGACCCCGAGATTCCGGTGGTGAACGTGGTGGAAATGGGCATCGTGCGGGAGGTTCAGGTAGACGGCTCCCGGGCCACCATTACCATGACCCCCACCTTTTCGGGCTGCCCGGCCCTGCACCTGATCCGGGAGCAACTAGAACAGACCGCCCGCTCGCTGGGCTTTGCCGAGGTGGAGGTGAAAACCGCGCTCTTTCCGCCCTGGAGCACCGACTGGATTACCCCCGAGGCCAAGGAGCGGCTGCGCCGGTACGGGATTGCGCCTCCCAAGCCCACCCGCGAGGGGGGTGCTTTGATTGCGCTCGAGGCCCCTCCCACCCCCTGCCCGCGCTGTGGTTCGCTGGACACCACCCTGACCAGCCCCTTTGGCCCCACCCTATGCAAGTCCATCCACGTGTGCAACCGCTGCAAAGAGCCATTTGAGGGCTTCAAAGCAGTTTAGGTCAAACCTCACAGGCCAGGGCAGGGCCGGGGGGTATACTGAAGCCCAAAGGAGGAGCCCTATGAAAAAGAGCAAACTTCTCGGTGGCGTTTTGGTCTTGGTCTTGGCCGCCTGCGGCATGATCAGCAGCCCTCCCATTGAAAACCCCTTCGGGCTCGCAGGCCAGCAAACCCAGGTATCCCTCGGCCCCAGCAGCCAGGCCACCGGCAACCTCAGCGTCAACGCGACTTTCAACGACGCCACCCTCAACCTCCCCGTAACCCCCACCGGCTTCAACTACAACCTGGCCGTCCAGAACGTCTCGTTTAGCGGCTGCCCCAGCACCCCGCCCCAAACGGTAAGCGTCTCCATGAGCGTAACCGCCACCGTCTCGGACAACCCGTCCTCCGGGCCACGGTCGGCCACCGCCTCGGCCAGCAACGTCCAGTTCACCCTCACCCAGTCCGGCAGCGGCTACACCGTAAGCAACATCACCGGGGGCACCCTGAGCTTCTCCAACCTTCAAACCCTGCTCGACATCCTGCAAAACGGCGGGCAAAACACCGCGAACCTCTCGGGCACGGTTAGCACCACCAGCAACCCCGACCTGGCCGGCTGCACCATGACCATCACCTGGGGCGGCGGGCAGGGCGTGCTCAAGTTCTAGGGAGCTATCCAACCGGAGCCCACCCCGCAAGGGGTGGGTTTTTTAGCGCTGGGGCAGCTCGAAGTAACGCCGCACCACCTCGCGCACCTCGGGGGGCAAAGGCTCGGACTCGAGGTACTTCTCGGCCTGGCGCTGCACGTTTTCCGGGGGCGGCCCGGCCTGCCAGGGGCTGGGCAGGGGCATGGGCCTCCCCTGCCGGCCCTCACCCCGGCCAAATGGGGCCTCGCCCGCTGGGCGCTGCGCGCTGCCCGGAGGGGCCTGGAGCGGTCGGGCCGGCCGTCCTTGGACCCCGGCACCACCTTCCTCCCTGGTCCCTGGCTGGCCTTGGCCTTGGGCACTCTGCCCCTGGTTATCTCGAGAAGCCTGAGTCTGGCCGGATTGCGATCCGGACTGGGCCTGCCCAGGCTGTGCAGATCCGGGTTGGGGTAGTCGCGCCGGTTCGGGCTGTTGGGAGGGCTGAGCGGACGGGTTGAGCTCTCTTCCCTGAGAACCCGGCGCGGATTGCCCCTGCGGGGTTTGTTCGGAGGGCGAACGGCCCGTTTGGGAGGGCTGCGCTTGTCCAGGTTGCGAGGGCTGCGCTTGTCCAGGTTGGGATGTGGGTGGGTTTTGACCAGGCTGACCGGTCTGCGGCTGCCCGGTCTGATCGGGTTGGGGCTGGCCCGTTGGTGTGTTTTGCGCTGGAATGGAGCCCTGGTCGTTTTGGCTGGATACAGGCTGTTCACGGCCTTGAGGGCTTTCACCAGTTGAACCGGAGCGGGCTGCGCCCTGGGTCTCTTCCTGACCCGCTGCCTCGTCTGCGCGATCCTCCGCTTTCTGGCTGCGCAGGTCTACAGGCCTTTCCGAAGGATTGACTGCTTCCGGGTCTTGCTGGCTTTGCGGCGAGTCTTCCGGGGACAGGGTTTGACCGGGTTGCGGGCTGGGGCTGGGTTGTGCCGAGTTGGTTGGGCTATCGTTCTGCGGTGAGGCGGGGGTGGCCGGGCTGGAGGGGGTCGGGGCCACCACCGGCGACAGCGCAAAGGGCAGATGCAGCGGGGGCAAGACCCACACCATGCCTACCAGGGCCAGATAAAGGGCCGCAGCAGCCCAGGGGAAGGCAGGGAGTCGGGCTCCTTGCAAGCTGGCCTCGGCCTCGGTTTGCAGTTGACTCCGCCAGGGGTGGTGGGCGGGCGCCTCTAGCGCGCTGCGGTAGGCCAGCCCATAGCGGCGGTCAAGTTCGGCCAGGGCTCGAGACTCTTCCCAGCGCCAGGGATACAGCAACCCCAGAAGCGAAGCCAACAACCAAGCGGGGTGCGCCCAAAGGGCCAGCGGGAACAGCAAAAGGGCCAAACCTATCGCTATCCCAAGACGAACCCGCCAGGCTCTGCGCGCAGCCCAGATGCGGTGCATAACCTAAGCCTATGACAAACCCAAGGGGGCAGCCAGGGCTCAGGCCACCATACCGCCTAACCGATCTTGTTGCCCTTCTCGTCGTAGCGGTAAAACCCCCGCCCGCTCTTGCGGCCTAAAAGCCCGGCCTCCACCATCTTGCGCAGAAGTGGGGAGGGCCGGTATTTGTCATCCCCCAACCCCCGGTGCAGCACCTCCATAATCGCCAAGCAGGTGTCCAGGCCGATGAAGTCGGCCAGGGTTAGGGGGCCCATGGGGTGGTTCATCCCCAGCCGCATTACCTGGTCAATGGCCTCCGGGGTGGCCACCCCCTCCATCACACACTGAATCGCCTCGTTGATCATGGGCAAAAGCACCCGGTTGGAAACAAAACCGGGGTAGTCGTTGACCTCCACCGGGGTCTTGCCCATGCGGCGGGCCACCTCCAGCACCGCCCGGGTGGTCTCGTCGCTGGTCAGGTAGCCACGAATGACCTCAACCAGCTCCATCAGGGGCACCGGGTTCATGAAGTGCATCCCGATGAACCGCTCGGGCCGACGGGTGGCCGCCGCCAAACGGGTGATGGGGATGGAAGAGGTATTGGAGGCCAGGATGGCCCCGGGCTTTGCCAGGCTGTCTAGCTCCCGGAAGAGCTCCAACTTGGTGGGCTCGTGCTCCACGATGGCCTCCACCACCAGGTCGCAGTCCCTGAGGTCAACCAGGCGCAGGGTGGTCTGGATGCGGCCCAGCGTCGCCTCGTGGGCCCCAGGGTCAATCCGGCCCTTCTCCAGAAGCTTGCCCAAGGAGCGCCGGATGCTCCCCAGGGCCCGCTCGAGATAGCCCTCCTCGAGGTCGCGCAGCACCACCTGGTAACCCGCCTGGGCCGCTACCTGGGCGATTCCCGAACCCATCTGGCCGGCGCCAACCACACCAATTTTGCTGATTTCCATGGCCGTATTTTATCAACCCCCGGCGAGGCCCACCCGGCTGGGGCAGGACCTTTTCCGGGGGCGCTGGATCAACCCGGCTACACCACCGCTTGAGCGGGAGAGGCCACGTAGAAAGGCCCGTCCCAGCGCTGGCTGCGGGGTTCGTTGAGGATGGTGATGCGGCCTCCTGCTACGCCTTCCACCGTGCCCAGGCTGCGCAGGTACTCCATGAAGCTCTCCGCATCGCTAAAGCCCGTATCGCTGCGGAAGCCTTTGGCGTCGCGCAGGCTGGTGAAGCCGTCCCCTCCTGCGGCGATGAAGCTGTTCACCACCGTGCGGTAGGTGGCGTTGGGGTCAATAGGCTGGAAGCCGCCTTGGGCGGCCACCTCCACCCGGGTCACGCGCTGCCCCACGGGGCGGGAAAGGTCAAAGGTGTAGCGCAGCCCGGCCACCCCAGAGAGGAAGCGGCCCGAAGACTGCTCCCACTGAGAAACCCCGTTCTCCAAAGCGGCGATGATTTCGCTGCCCTTGAGGTCAAGGACCACCAGGGTATTGCCAAAGGGCAGCACCTCGTAGACCTTGCCTACCGTGATGGGTCCGGCCGGGATAGTGGCCCGCACCCCCCCGCCGTTCTGCAAGGCGACAACGGTACCGGCGCTACGGGTCTTCCAGAGCATGGCGTCGGCAATCAAGGAGGCCAGGTTGGTCTCCCGGCGCCGCACGTTGGCCCGCTCACCGTCCAGGGCAACGCGGGTCTGGGCCACCACCTGGGCGTTCAACGCAGCGATGGGGATCGCATAGACCCGGACCGCCTCGTTGGTGAAGACGTCCTCCCGCAAGGGCGGGGTGACCAGGATGGGCTGGCCTTGGTAGCCTGTGAGCAGGCCCTTTTCGTCAAAGGTCAGGCGCAGAACCCCCACCACCTTTCCCCACTCCCAGGCCTGCACGACCAGGACGTCTTTGCCCTCGGGGTTCTTGACCACCGTGGGGTAGGGGCCAGCAGGCTGCAACTCACGGTGAGGAAATTGGCCCAGAAGGGTGTGAGAGTGGCCACCGACAATCACCTGGCAGCCCACGATACGGCGGGCCAGCTCGAGGTCGGCCAGATAGCCCAGGTGGGAGAGGATGATGATCTTGTTCACGCCTCGAGCCAGAAGCTCGTTGATGGCGTTCTGCGCAGCGGGCACTGGATCGGTAAAGCGCACCGTAGGGCCGGGGTTGGCAATGATGGAGGTGTCCGGCGTGGTGAGGCCAATCACCCCCACCCGCTCTCCGCCTACATAGAGCACTGCGTAAGGCCGTACCTTAGCGAGCCTGGGCTCGCGGGAAACGTCGGTGTTGGCCGAAACCACCGGAAAACGAGCCCCGTTTATAAAGTTGGCCAGAGGCTCAGGGCCTAGGTCAAACTCGTGGTTGCCCAGAGCCATCACCCGGATACCCTCGCGGTGCATGAAGTACCGGTCGGCCAGGCCTTGGTACTGGTTGAAGTAAAGGGTGCCCTGGAAAACGTCCCCTGCATGCAGGAACAGAGGGTTGGGCTCGGTGGCCCGCAGACGGTCAAACAGGGCTACCCGTCGGGCCACCCCACCCATGGGGGTAGCCTGACCGCTCAAGCTCACGTTCACCGGCTCAATACGGGCATGGGTGTCGTTGACATGAACGATGGTCATGGAAAAGCTACCCCCCGACTGGGCCTTCCCCAAACCCGCCAGGGCCGCTCCTCCTACCAAACCGGCTTTGAGTACCTCTCTTCGGCGCATCCTACCTCCTCCGACTTCGCTCACATTCTATTGCCCGAGGTCAAGGGCGCATCAAGCGGTAGCAAGACTCAGTGCAAAAAGTCCAACACCGTACGGACAAGCAACTCCACCCCTAGGGGCAAGGCCCGCTCGTCATCAATCCAGAAGCCCGGGTGGTGATGGGGCCGATTCTGCTCGGGGCTAGGGCTGCCCGCCCCAAGCCAGAAGTAGACCCCAGGGCGGCGGTTCAAGAACTCCGCCATGTCGTCCCCGCCCATCACCGGGGGTACCTCCAGCACCCCCTCCTCTCCCACCACCTCCTTGGCCACCTGCTGGAACCGCTCCACCAGCACGGGATCGTTGACCACTGCGGGGGAGCCCGGCTTCCACTCTACCCAAGCGCTGCCCCCCATGGCGGCGGCGATGCCCTGGGCCAGCTCGGCGATGCGGCGCATGAGCCGCTCCCGAAGCTCGGGCTCAAAGGTGCGCAAGGTGCCCTTGAGCACAGCGGTTTCGGGAATGATGTTGTGGGCGCCTTCACCCGCCTGTACGGTGGCGATGGTGACTACCGCGGTCTTTACGGGGTCGGTTTCCCGGCTCACCAGGCTCTGCAGGGCCACCACGATATGGGCCGCCATTAGCACGGTGTCCACCCCCTCATGGGGCATGGCCGCGTGGGCCCCCCGGCCCTGGAGGTGAAGGGTGAAAGCGTCGGCCGCAGCCATAGAGGGGCCAGGCCGCACGCCCACCTGGCCTGCCGGCATCAGGCTGTAAAGGTGCAGCCCCACCACCCGGTCCACCCCCTCCAGCAC
>NZ_QWKZ01000089.1 GCF_003574085.1 Meiothermus luteus
TTCTTCCCCGGGAGGGGGAGAAGCAGCCTGGGAAGAACCCTCTTCGGCCTGGGGTGGGCTGGCCGTGGGGGCCTGGGGAGCAGCAGGCAGGCGGCGGCCCCAGTTGCGGGCCATGGCTTCCAGGTCGCTGTACTTGTACTGGCCCGGGCTGGGCACGCGTTCCAGGGTCACCGGGCTGCCTGCGGGCTTCCCATTTTTGTCGTAGAAGACCACCTTTATCTCCCGGAAGCTGAGCTCGGGGCGCACCTTTTGCTCAGGGGCAGGAAGGGCAGTAAAGCGGAAGGCCTCAAAATCCTTGCGCGGGCTGGTGAAGGCCGCGTCTATGTCTACCAGGCCGCGGGCCTCATCGTAGCGCAGCACGTACAGCACGGCGCTGTCCGCCTTGAAGCTCTCCGCGGACAGCCTGAGGCCTTTCAGGGGTATCTGGGCCTGAAAGCCGCGGGCCTCGCGCTCACGCACCCGGAAGAGGTAGGGGAAGGGGTCGGCAACCTCTGAGAGGGGGAAGACCTGCTCGAGCTTGGGCGGCGGAGTATCCCCGATGACCAGGGTGACCTTCTGGGTGCGGCTGGAAAGGTTGGCGTCCTCCACGCTCACGATGAGCTCAAAGCTGCCCTTCTCCTGGGGCGTTCCGCTCACGCGCCCACCGCTGTAGGTGAGCCCCTTGGGCAGGTTGCCCTCTAGGGTAAACCTGTAGGGCCGCACCCCTCCATCGGCGGTCAGGGTGACGCTGTAGGGCTCGTCCACGTAGCCGGTCTCAAAACGTACGGTAAGGCGAAGGGGCTGGCGGGTCTGGTTGTTCTGGCTGTCGGACCCACAGGCCGAAAGCAACAACAGGAGCATTCCCCAAGCCCATAGGCGCATGGCCTAAGTTTAGGACCTGGGATGAAAAATTGGGGTGAGGAAACGCTCATGCACCCCAAATAACGCTGTTCTTCACGTAAATTAAGGGGCATGATTAAGCCCGACTGGTGGATTCGCGAGAAAGCCCGGCAGGGGATGATTGAGCCCTTTGAGGAGCGGTTGGTGCGGGAGGGGGTGATCAGCTACGGTCTATCAAGCTTCGGCTACGACCTGCGGGCGGCGCGGGAGTGGAAAATCTTTGCCAACGTCTTCCACACCATCGCCGACCCCAAAGGCCTAGACCCCAAGAGCTTCGTGGACTACGAAGGCGACGAGGTCATCATCCCCCCCAACTCCTTCGTGCTGGCCCGCAGCATGGAGTACATCCGCATGCCCGAAAACGTAATGGCCATCGCCATCGGCAAAAGCACCTACGCGCGGGTGGGCATCGTGGCCAACATCACGCCCCTCGAGCCCGGCTGGGAAGGGCACGTGACCCTGGAGTTCTCCAACACCACCCCCCTGCCGGCCAAGATGTACGCCGGGGAAGGGGTGGTGCAGCTCGTGTTCTTCGAGGGCGAGCGCCCCGAGGTGACCTACCGCGACCGCAGGGGCAAGTACCAGGGCCAGCGGGGCATCACCCTCCCTAAAATATGAGCCCCCTAGGGAAGCCCTACCCCAAGGGCTTTTCAGGGGAAAACCCGCTCCGGCGGGGCCTGGCGCGGCCGGACCCAGCCCAGTAGACTGGTCGGGATGCGCATCGCTCTGACCATCGCCGTCCTTTTAGCCCTGGCCTTGGCGGGGTTTTTCCTATGGCAGGGGAGGGGCAGGTCGGACCGCGGTTTCGGAGGAAGCATGGAAGCCTTACCCTACAAATCCGACAGGCCCATCACCCAGTTTGCCAAACCCGAGCAGGTCATAGACCCAGAGAAATTTGACTACTACGCCGAGATTGAGACCACCAAAGGCCGCTTTGGCATAGACCTCTACGAGCAGGAGGCCCCCACCACGGTCAACTCCTTCGTCTTCCTAGCCCTGCACCGCTACTTTGAAGGCGTCCTGTTCCACCGGGTGATTCCGGGCTTCGTGGCCCAGACCGGCGACCCCACCGGCACGGGCATGGGCGGCCCCGGCTACCGGTTCGGCCTCGAGGTAACCCCCAGGCTCAACTACGACAGGAAGGGCGTTGTGGGAATGGCCCGCACCATGGACCCCAACTCCAACGGGAGCCAGTTCTTCATCACCTACGCCCCCACCCCTAACCTGAACCAGCAGTACACCATCTTCGGCCAGGTGGTGGAGGGTATGGAGGTGGTGGAGCGCATCGCCCCCACTGAAGGGCCCGGGGCTGGAGGGGAGCGGGACCGGATTCTCTCGGTGAGGATTTTCGCCAAGGAGCGCTGAAACCCTCTCTGATGATTCCCGAAGGCACCCGCTACTTTTTGCCCCCCGAGGCCCGGCTGCGCCGGGAGATGGAGGAAGGGCTTTTTCGCCTCCTGTTCGCCTGGGGGTACGAGCCTGTGGAGCTGCCCGCGCTGGAGTTTTACGATCCCAGCCACCCCCTGGCCGAGCGGGCCTTCAAGCTGGTGGACAAAACCGGGGAGGTGTTGGCGCTGCGGGCAGAGTTCACCACTGCGGTGGCCGGCCTTCTGCGGAGCAACGGGGGGCCTCCTACGAACCGCCCGCTGCGCCTGCAGTACGCCGGGACGCTCTGGTTGCGCGAGGCGGCCGCGGAGCTAGGTAGGAGCCGCGAGTTCCGCCAGGTGGGGGCCGAGCTGGTAGGGGTGAGCAGCCCCCAGGCCGACGCGGAGGTGCTCGAGCTGGCCTGGGAGTGCTTGAAGCAGGTGGGCTTCCCCGAGGCCAGAATTGAGGTGGGGCTGCCCGCCCTGGTGCGGGACCTCCTGGAGGCCACGGGGCTTCCCGAGGACAAAAAGGAGCGGTTGCGCCAGGCCATCCACCGCAAGAACACCCCTGAGCTGAGCGCCCTGCTGGAGGCCTACGGGGTCCACCCCGAGCCAGGCCGGACCCTCCTGGCCCTGCCCGACCTGTACGGGGGGCGTGAGGTGCTGGAGGAGGCCCGCAGACTGCCCCTGTCCAGCAAAGCCCAAGCCGATCTAGATTGGCTCGAGGCGGTGCTGAACCTCCTGCCCGAGGTGCCCCTGCTCCTGGACTTGGGCCGGGCCCGGCTGCTCGGCTTCTACACCGGCCTCAACTTCCAGGCCTACACCCCTGATTTTGGCCTTCCCTTGCTGGGCGGGGGGCGCTACGATGGGGCCCTCCTTCCCTACGCGGCGGGCTTTGCACTGGGGCTGGAGAGGGTAATGGAGGCCCTGCGCCTCCCCACCTCGGAAAACCCTCCCCAGGCGCTGGCCCTGGACAGAGCCTTGGCCCGCAAACTGCGCCAGGAGGGGCTGCGGGTGGAACTAGCCTGGACAAGCGACCTAGGGGAACTCCGGGCCTATGCTCAACAGCGGGGCATCCGCTGGCTGGCCTTGGAGGGAAGATTGGAGGAACTCACCCCCGCCTAGCCCCCTCCCTTGCTTTCGGTATACCAAAGAGGGTAGCATGACCCCCAAGCCTATGCTGGCACCCCAAACCGAGGAAGCTTACCGCCGCCTCAGGCGCATGATCCTTTCGCTGGAGCTTCGGCCAGGAGAACCCCTGGTGGAGCGCAAGCTGGAGGAGCGGCTGGGGGTCTCCCGCACCCCCATCCGCGCGGCCCTGCAGCAGCTCGCCCGTGAGGGGCTGGCAGCCCGCTCGGGCCGGGTCTTCGTGGTGGCCCCGCTGGACTTGTCTGAGCTCGAGGAGGCCTTTGAGTTCCGCACCTGGCTGGAGACCCAGGTGGTGCGGGTAGCCGCAAGCCGCAGGCCCAACGCTCGCGAGCTCAAGGAACTCCTGGCCTCCTTGGAGGCCGACCTTGACCCCGAGGTGGAGCTAGAAAAGGCCACCGACTTCCACCTGGCCCTGGCCCGCCTTACCGGAAACCGCTTTGTGGTGGCCTCGCTGGCCCAGGTCTTAGGACGCATCTACCGGGCCCGCTACCTGGAGATTACCCGCCCTCACGGGGCCGAGGCAGCGCAGAGCGACCACCTGGCCCTAATTGAGCTGGTCCAGCAAGGCAAGGGAGAGGAGGCCGCGGCCTTTATGCGCCAGCACCTCGAGCGCTCCCGCCTGGCCCTGTTGCGAAGCCTGGAGGGCTCCGCCCTGCTGGCCCGCACTTGACGAACGTGAGGGGATGAGTAGAATCTAGGCACCTAAGAGCCTACCAGCAGTCCGGAGGTGGTCTGATGAGATGGCTGATTACAGCATTATTGGTGGCACTTGCGGGAAGCGGGCTGGCCCAGTTTACCCCCCGTAACCCCGAGTGCATCGCCCCGGCAGGTGCCGGAGGCGGATGGGACTTCACCTGCCGCAGCGTGGCCCAGGTAATGCTCGACCTAAAGCTTATCCCCCAGCCCATGAAGGTCACCAACGTGACCGGCGGCGGAGGCGGGGTGGCCTACGCCAACGTGGTCACCCAGCGGAACAACGACCCCAACCTAATCGTGGCGGCCAGCCCGGCCACCACGGTGCGGCTGGCCCAGGGGCAGTACAGCCGCTTCACCGAGCGAGACGTGCGCTGGCTGGGCGCCATCGCCGCTGATTTTGGCCTGGTGGCGGTCAAGGCCGATGCGCCTTGGCGCACGATGCAGGAGCTGGTGGCCTCATGGAAGGCCGACCCAGCCAAGATTGCTGTGGGTGGGGGCAGCGCAGTGGGGGGCCAGGACCACATGAAGGTGCTCCTGCTGGGCCGTGCGGCGGGAATTGAGCCCCGGAACATCAAGTACGTGCCCTTTGATGGGGGTGGCGAGGCCCTGACCTCGCTCTTAGGGGGCTTCATCCAGGTCTTTGCGGGGGACGCCTCGGAGCTTCGGGCCCAGGTTCAAGCAGGTACGGTGCGGGTCCTTGGGGTGATGGCCCCCCGCCGCCTGGAGGGGGTTTACGCCAACATCCCCACCCTAAGGGAGCTCGGCTACAACGTGGAGTGGGTGGTCTGGCGGGGCTTCTACGCCCCCAAGAACATGCCCACCGAGGCCTACGAGTTCTGGGTGCGGGCCCTGCGGCAGGTGGAGCGCAGCCCGGAATGGGCCCGGGTGCGGGAACAGAACGCCCTAGGAAAGTTCTCCATGCTAGGGGCTGAGTTTCAGGTCTTCATAGACCGACAGGTCAACCAGTTCCGCAGCCTCTCCCGGGAGCTGGGCATCATCCGATAAACCCTCCCCGCAGCCGGTGGTCAAGGCCCCGCAACCTGCCTTTGGCCACCGGCTGCAACCTGGGGTACGCCTATGACCGACCGCATTGTGGGCCTTGTGCTCCTCCTGCTGGCCATTGGGTACGCCCTCGAGGCAGCCCGGATGGAAGTGAGCTTCTTCACCGACCCCTTGGGCCCCCGGCCTTTCCCCTACATCATCGCGGTTCTTGTGGGTCTTTCCTCCCTGTGGCTTATCGCCAGGCCCGACCCCGAGCCCGCCTGGCCTCCCCGCCGCTTCTGGCCGGTGCTGGGGCTGGTCCTCCTGAGCCTGGTGGCCTACGCCTACCTGGTGGTTCCCCTGGGCTTTGTGCTCGCGACCACCCTCGAGATGACCCTCCTCTCCCGGCTCTTCGGTGCCCGGCTAAGGACAGGGTTTCTGAGCGCTTTGGCCTTCAGCCTAGGGGTATATTTCCTCTTCACCAAGGCCCTGGGCGTCGGCCTGCCCGCGGGGCGCATCTTCGGTTGACCTATGGACATCCTACAAGCCCTGCTCAATGGCTTTGGGGTCGCGCTGGCCCCGGTGAACCTTCTTCTGGTCCTTCTAGGTTGCTTGGTGGGCACCCTCATCGGGGTCCTGCCCGGCATCGGCCCCATCAGCGGGGTGGCCCTCCTGGTACCGCTCACCTTCGCCCTAAAGCTCCCCCCTGAGTCGGCCCTAATCCTGCTGGCCGGAATCTACTACGGGGCCATGTACGGGGGCTCCACCACCAGCATCCTGCTCAACATCCCCGGCGAAACCTCCTCGGTGGTCACCGCCATAGACGGCCACAAGCTGGCCAAACAGGGCAAAGCCGGCCCGGCCCTAGCGATGGCGGCTTGGGGCTCGTTCATTGCCGGCACGCTCTCGGTGCTGGGGCTCATGACCCTAGGGCCGCTGCTGGCCCAATGGGCCATCCGCTTCGGGCCTGCCGAATACTTTGCCCTGATGGTCTTTGGCTTCTCCACCCTCTCGGCCCTGGCGGGGAAAAACCTCTTCAAGGCCCTGGCCGCTACTGGCTTCGGGTTGATGCTGGCCACCGTGGGCCAGGACCCCCAATCCGGAATAGCCCGCTACACCTTTGGGGTAATGCAGCTCGAGGACGGGATGGACTTCCTGGTGGTGGCCATCGGCCTCTTTGCGGTCAGCGAGGTGCTGGTGTTCCTGGAGGAGAAGGCCCCAGGGGCTGTGCAAGCCCAAGTGGGGCGCATCTACCTCTCGCTGCGGGACTTCCTGTCCTCGCTGGGCACCATCCTGCGCAGCAGCGTGATAGGTTTTCTGATCGGCATCCTACCAGGCGCAGGGGCCTCCATCGCCAGCTTTGTGGCCTACACCACTGAGAAGCGGCTCCTAGGCCCCAAGGCCCGCCTGGGCGAGGGGGACCTGCGGGGGGTAGCCGCCCCTGAGTCGGCCAACAACGCGGCAGCGGGCGGAGCCCTGATCCCCCTTCTCACCCTCGGTCTTCCCGGAAGTGGCACCACCGCCATCATGCTGGGGGCCTTAATGAGCCTGGGGGTCACCCCGGGGCCGCAGATGTTCCAGACCCACCCCCAGGTGGTCTGGGGGCTAATCGCCTCTATGTACGTGGGCAACGCAGTCCTGCTGCTCCTAAACCTGCCGCTGGTGGGCCTTTTCGTGCGGCTTTTGTCGGTGCCCGCCTGGTTTTTAATCCCGGCCGTGCTGGCCATCAGCCTCATCGGGGTCTACGCGGTCAACAACAACCCTTTTGACCTCCTCCTGATGGCGGTCTTCGGGTTGGTGGGCTACCTGATGCGGAAGCTGGACTTCCCCCTGGCCCCGGTCCTGCTAGGGCTGGTGCTCGGCTACCTGATGGAAATCAACCTACGCCGGGCCATGACCATCAGCAACGGGGACATAGGCTATCTTTTCAGCAGCCCCATCGCCATTGCTCTCTGGCTCCTGGCTGGGCTCTCGTTGCTCAGCCCTCTGATCATAGCCCGCATAGGCAAAAGGGGGTTGGGAAACGAGGAGGTGTAGGGTTTGGCCCCTTCAGGCAAGGACCTGTGCCAAACCCCAAATGCTCCTCTCCCCCAGGGCCCAGGTGGGGTACTCTTCCCTCGCCAAAAAGTGCCGCGTATAGAGGGCCGCCAGCCTGGCGTGGCGCTCGGTGCCCAGGTCGTACATGAGGGCCACGGCAGCGGCGTCGGCCAGGGTGCGCAGGGCTTCCTTGGCCTGCCACTGGGCCTCCTCTGGGGCCAGGCTTTGCAGGTGGGCCAGGGTCTTTTGCAGGCGCGAATGGGCCAGGCGGGCCTCCTCGGTGCCGGCGGCCTCGAGCATCCGCCCAAACTCGGCCTCAAAGGGCTCGGCGGCTCCCTTGCGGAAGAGCACCTCGAGGGTGTCCAGGGCCTGCACGTTGGCCGGGCCCTCCCAGATGGGGGTAATCAGGGCCTCGCGGGCCAGGCGGGCGATGGCGAAGTCCTCCACAAAGCCCACCCCGCCGAAAAGCTCCATCGCAAGCTGGGTGCAGTAGGTACCGTGCTCGGCGGTGCGGGCCTTGGCCAGGTGGGCCAGCAGCCGGGCGTAGTGGTAGCGGGGGGTGTAGGGCGGGGTCAGGAGCCAGGCCTCGTCCCAGGCCGCCACCGCCCGGAAGGTGAGGGCCAGGCCGCCGGCAATGCGCACCGCCAGGTCGGTCAGGTCGCGCCGGATGAGGGGGTGTTCCTGCAGCCGCTGGCCAAAGGCCACCCGGGCCTCGGTACGGAAGAGGGCCTCGAGCTGGGCCTTGCGGGCTAGGCCCATGGCCCCGGCGGCGTTGGCCAGGCGGGAGAGGGTAAGGGTCTCCAGGATGTAGTAAATCCCCTCCTCGGCCCGGCCCACCAGGTGGGCCTCGCTGCCCTCAAACTCCACCTCGCCCGAGGGCACCGCGCGGGTGGCCAGCTTGTCCTTGAGCCGGCGCACCCGGTAGTTGAGCCCACCTCTGCTGTCCAGGCGGGGCACCAAAAACAAGGCCACGCCTTTGGGGCCCGCCGGGGCCCCCTCGGGCCGGGCCGAGACCAGGGCATAGTCGGTGAGGCCGGCCCCGCTGGAGAAGTACTTGTCGCCGTAAAGCCGCCAGACCGCCCCCTCGGGCACCGCCCGCACCCGGTTGGCCCCCAGGTCGGAGCCCCCCTGCACCTCGGTCATCCAGGTGGCCCCGAAGGCCCGACCGGCTAAGAGCTCCTCCTTCCAGCCGGCAAGCTGCGGAGCGTACTTGTGGATGGCGTAGACGGTAGCGTTGGTGATGGTCTGGATGCAGTAGAGGCCGGGGTCAGCCAGCAAGTAGCCCAGGGCAAAGTGCAGGTGCCAGCTTCCTCCTTGGTAGGGGGCCCGGTTGATGGCCGCAAGCTCCCGGTTCAGCGTTTCCTGGGCGGGCGAAAGCCGCACCCGGTCTATGCGGTTGCCGTTTAGGTCGTGCATCACCAGCACCGGCCGAGCCTCTTTGTCCACGTGGTCGGCCAGGCGGTAGGCTGCCCCCCCGGCCAGGGCCCCGAAGCGCTCGAGCTCGCCCCGGTGCGCCCCCCAGCCCTTCCAGTAGCGGGAGAAAAGGGCCGGCAGATCGGGCTCCAAAGCCCAGTGGTTCTTGCCATAGGCGTAGGACTGGTATTCCATAAGGGCCTTCTTTCAGCAGTAGTATAGGGCCTATGCGCGTCGTTGACCTACGTTCCGACACCGTGACCCAGCCCACCCCCGCCATGCGCAAGGCCATGGCCGAGGCCGAGGTAGGCGACGATGTCTACGGCGAAGACCCCACCGTAAACCGGCTCGAGGCCTTGGCCGCCGAGATGCTGGGCTTCGAGACGGCCCTGTTCATGCCCAGCGGCACCATGACCAACCAGGTGGCCTTGATGCTGCACCTCAAGCGCGGCCAGGAGGTGATTGCCCCCGAAGGCGCCCACATCTACGAGTACGAGCCGGGCTCGCTGGCGGTGCTCGCGGGCGGCACCATCCGGCTGGTGGAGGCCCCCTACGGGGTGCCCGACCCCGAGGCGGTGCGCTGGGCCATCCACACCTCGGCGCACCAGGCCCCCACCGGGCTCATCGCCCTGGAGAACACCCACAACACCGCCGGGGGCACGGTGGTGCCGCTGGAGGCGCAGCGGGCCATCCAGCAGGTGGCCCGGGAGGCCGGCCTGCCCATCCACCTGGACGGGGCCCGGCTCTTCAACGCGGCGGTGGCCCAAGGCCGGCCCCCATCCGAGCTGGCCCGGGGCTTCACCACCGTTTCCATCTGCCTCTCCAAGGGGCTGGGGGCCCCGGTGGGCTCCCTGCTCCTCATGCCCCAGGCCCTGCGGGCCGAGGCCTGGCGCTACCGCAAGCTCTTAGGGGGTGGGATGCGCCAAGCTGGGGTGCTGGCCGCGGCGGGCCTCCTAGCCCTCACCGAGGGCCCCAAGCACCTCCCCCGCGACCACCAGATGGCCCGCGCCTTGGCCGAGGGGTTGCTGCGGCTGAACCTCGAGGTAGACCTCCAGGCCGTGCAGACCAACATGGTCTACGCCCGGGTGCCCCAGGCCCCTGCTTTTGTCCAGCGGCTGCGCGAACTGGGGGTGCTGGCCAACGCCATGGGGCCGGGCCGGGTGCGCTTTGTGACCCACCGCGACCTTTTAGACGAGGACATCCCGCTGGCGCTAGAGCGGGTAGAGCAGGCCCTCCAACTGGCCTAGGCCCCTACTCCTTCCACTCCTCCACGGTCTTGTATTGCACCAAGGCCGCATAGGTGGTCTGGTTCCCGCTGCTGCTGGTAGAAAACTTTATGTCCACCAAGATAGCCTCCTCAGGCAATCCCTCAATGAACCGGTTGAGCCGCTCCTGGAAAACATCCGGGTCAGCGGCAACGATCAGCCGAATGAACACCCCTTGCATGGCCACAGCCTACCTCAGCCCCAGCCCAGCCTGCCTTTATTCAGCCCCGGGCAGCCAGAAGCTCCAAAGGCAGGTCACCGATCACCCCGTCCACCCCCCAGGCCAGCAGCTCGCGCGCCGTCTGGGCCTGGTTGACCGTCCAAGCCACCACGAAAAAACCCCGAGCCTTTAGCCCCTCCACCTTTTCTGGGCTAAGCAGGCCGTGATGGGGGTGAACGCCCTGCACCGGCAGGCAGGGCAGGAGCGCCTCCATCTCCGGCAGGTGGTACAGGAGGGCCAGCGGAACCCCAACCCCCAGCCGGCGAAGCCGAATGAGGGCCAGAGGGTCAAAGCTGCTCACCCAGGTCCGCCCACGCCCCCCCCACTCCCTCAACGCCTGAGCCAGGGCCTCCTCCCGCCCATCGGAGCTCCCGGGTTGGCTCTTTAGCTCTAGGTTGAGCCAAGCCCCCGGGTACCCCTCGGCCAGCTCAAAGACCTCCTCGAGCCGGGGCATCCAGGGGGCTGCCTGCCTGAGCTCGAGCCACCCCCACTCCACCAAGGGCCGCCCCGCAAACTCAAAGTCGTGGCACACCGCTAAAACCCCATCGCGGGTGCGGTGAAGGTCCAGCTCCAGGCCGTCCAGCCCCGCTTCTAGGGCCAGGCGGAAGGCCTCGAGGGTGTTCTCCCGAGCCTCCTTGGGTGAGCCGCGGTGCCCAAGCAAAAGCGGTTTTGAGAACAGCACCTTCTCCTCCTAACAACAGGCTCTGCCCATTCTACGCGAAAAAGCGCAGGCCACACTGCGGATTGGTGTAGACTCAAAACATGGGCAAATACGACGATCGCCTCGCCAGGCTAACCCAAGCTGAAATTGTTGCCCGTCTAGAGGCTCCTGGAGGGCTTCTGGCCTTCTCGAGCCGGGAGCTCTTCTACATAGACGAGACCTCCACCCAAAGCGCGCGCCTTTCCCAAATCAAGCGCATCAGCACGAACAAACAAACCGGCAACATAGACGTGATGGGGGGCGAAGGCCTGTTGATGAGCTTTTCATCCTTTCTCTTCCAAAAAGAAGAGCTTCGTATCTTCCTGGAATCCTTGAGAAACCAGGTCCTAAAGGCCAAAGCCGAGCCCACCCAGCCCCTTGAACC
>NZ_QWKZ01000009.1 GCF_003574085.1 Meiothermus luteus
CCCTTGCGCCCCCTCACCCCCCACACCCTCACCGACCCGGTTCGGCTCCGCCAGGAGCTCGAGCGGGTGCGGCGGCAGGGATATGCCTTGGTGGACCAGGAGCTCGAGCTCGGCCTCAGGTCGGTGGCGGTGCCGGTGAAAAGCGCCCGGGGCCGGGTGCTGGCGGCCATGAACGTGGGGGTGCAGGCCGGGCGGGTGAGCCGAGAGGAGCTTATGGAGCGGGTGCTGCCGGTGCTGCGCCGGGCCGCGGACTCGCTGGTGCCGCTTTTGGGGGTCTAGAGGTGGCTATGACGCGCTTTGCTAGGGTGAACGGTCTGGTTCTGCACTACCGGCTCGAGGGGGCCGGGCCCCCGGTGGTCTTCATCAACTCGCTGGGCAGCGACCTGCGCATCTGGGACGCCCAGGCCCAGGGGCTGACCCCCTACTTCCAGGTGCTGCGCTACGACAAGCGCGGCCACGGCCTCTCCGAGGCCCCGCCCCCGCCCTACACCCTGGCCGACCACACCCAGGATTTGAAGGCCCTGCTGGACCACCTGGCGCTGGAGCAGGTCAGCCTGGTGGGCATCTCGGTGGGGGGGCTGATTGCCCTCGACTTCGCCCGCACCTACCCCGAGCGCACCCGCGCCCTGGTCTTGATGGACACCGGGGCCCGCATCGGGAGCGTGGAGAGCTGGAACGAGCGCATCCGGGCCATCGGGGAGACCTCGCTGGCCGAGGTGGCCAAGGGGGTCATCGCCCGCTGGTTCACCCCGGCTTTCTTCCGGGAGCAGCCCGCCACGGCCCAGGGCTACTACCAGATGCTCGCGCGCACCCCGGTGGAGGGCTACATCGGCACCTGCGCGGCCCTGCGCGACGCCGACCTGCGCGGGGGGTTAGGGGCGGTGCGGGCCCCGGCCCTGGTGCTCTGCGGGGCCCAGGATCCCTCCACCCCTCCTTCCCTCTCGGAGGCCCTGGCCCAGGAGCTCAGGGCCCCCCTACGGCTCCTCGAGGGAGCCGCCCACCTGCCCTGCATTGAGCAGCCTGAGGCCACCCTGAGCGAGATTCGTGCGTTTTTGGAGGTCTACGGTGGACGATAGGTATGAACGCGGCCTAAAGAACCGCCGGGCGGTGCTGGGGGCGGCGTACGTAGCCCAGGCCCAGGCCCGCACCACCCCTTTTGACGCCGACTTCCAGCGCTTCATCACCGAGTACGCCTGGGGCGAGGTCTGGGGGCGGGAGGGGCTTTCGCGCAAAACCCGCCACCTCCTCACCCTGGCCCTGCTGGCGGCTTTGGGGCATGAGCACGAGCTGGAGATGCACCTTCGGGCTACCGCCCACACCGGGGTTAGCCCCGAGGAGGTGCGCGAGGTGTTCATGCAGGTCGCGGTCTACGCCGGCCTTCCGGCGGCCAACCGGGCCTTTGCGATTGCCAAGGAGGTCTTGAAGGAGGAGCTATGAGCCACCACGAGAGCCCAAGCCGTGTGCTGGACTGGAGCGTCCAGCCCCCCTACCTCTACAGCCCCTACGTGGCTACCGTGCGCCGGGCCCCGCACCACCCCCTCGTACCCCTGCCGGCCTCGCTCCTGGAGCGCACCGGCCCGGTCTACGGCGAGGGGGATATCGGGCCTTTGGACCACGACCTGACCAAGAACGCGGCCAAGAACGGCGAGCCTTTAGGGGAGCGGATCATCGTGACCGGCCGGGTGCTGGACGAGAGCGGCCGGGGGGTGCCGGGGGTTTTGGTGGAGATCTGGCAGGCCAACGCCGCCGGGCGCTACATCCACAAGAACGACCAGCACGACGCCCCCCTCGACCCCAACTTCGTGGGGGCCGGGCGCACCCTGACCGACGACCAGGGCTACTACCGCTTCATCACCATCAAGCCGGGGGCCTACCCCTGGCGCAACCACCACAACGCTTGGCGGCCCGCCCACATCCACTTTTCCCTGATTGGGCGCAACTTCAGCGAGCGGTTGGTGACCCAGATGTACTTCCCCGGCGACCCCTTGCTCAAGTACGACCCCATCTACCAGGGCATCCCCAACATCAAGGCCCGCGAGCGGCTCATCTCGAGCTTCGACCTCGAGACCACCCGCCCCGAGTGGGCCCTGGGCTACCGCTTTGACATCGTGCTGGCCGGCTACGACCGCACCTACTTCGAGGAGGACCACTGATGCGCCCCCAGTCGCCCAGCCAGACCGTGGGCCCCTTCTTCGCCTTCGCCCTGGTGCGCGAGGGGGGCAATGTTTTGGTGAACGAAAAGACCCAGGGCGAGCACATCCTCCTGCGCGGGCAGGTGCTCGACGGGGACGCTCAGCCGGTGGACGACGCCTTGGTAGAGATATGGCAGGCCGACGCCCAGGGCCGCTTCCGCCACCCCGCCGACCCCAACTACGCCCTGGCCGACCCCCACTTCCGTGGCTTTGGCCGCTCAGGCACCGCCTCGGGTGGTTTCTGGTTCCGCACCATCAAGCCCGGCCCGGTGCCCCCCAGCCCGGTGCCCTGCATTGCGGTCCGGGTCTTCGCCCGGGGGATGCTCATCCACGCGGTGAGCCGCATCTACTTCTCCGACCACGACAACCTCCAAGACCCCCTGTTCGCCAGCCTGGACCCAGAGCGCCGGGGAACCCTGGTGGCCGAGCGCCAGCTCACCCCTGCTGGGGTGGTCTACCACTGGGACATCCGGCTGCAAGGGCCGCGCGAGACGGTTTTCTTTGACCTCTAGTATGGCCTACCTACCCCAGGAAAGCAGGCTCTTTGGTCGGGTCTTCGGCGATGCGGAGATGGCCGCGCTGTTCTCGGACGAGCGGGGGCTTGGGGCGATGCTCGAGGTTGAAAGGGCCTTGGCCCAGGCCCAGGCCGAGCTGGGCCTGATTCCCCCGGAGGCCGCCCAAGCGATTGAGCAGGCCATCGCGGGCTTTACCCCCGACTGGGAGGCCCTGGCCCGGGCCACCGAGCGCGACGGGGTGCCGGTGGCCGGGCTGGTCTCGGCGCTGCGCCGGGCGGTGGGGGCCCCCTACGAGCGCTACCTGCACTACGGGGCCACCACCCAGGACATCCTGGACACCGCCTTGGTGTTGCGGCTGCGGGAGGCCCTGGCCCTTTTGGAGGGCCGCTTGCGCGGGGTGCTCCGCCACCTGCTAAAGCTGGCCCAGCGCCACCTCCAGACCCCCATGGCCGGGCGCACCCACGCCCAGCAGGCCCTGCCCATCCCCTTCGGCTTCAAGGTGGCAGGCTGGATGGCCCCGCTCCTGAGGCACCTGGAGCGGCTGGGGGAGCTCAGGGAGCGGCTTTTGGTGGTGCAGCTTGGGGGGGCGGTGGGCACCCTGGCGGCTTTGGGCGAGGACGGCCCCCGGGTGCAGGAGGCCCTGGCCCGGCGGCTGGGGCTGGGCCTGCCCCCCATCCCCTGGCACACCGCCCGCGACAACCTAGCCGAGCTGGCGGGCTGGCTCTCCTTGCTCAGCGGCAGCCTGGGCAAGATGGCCCAGGACATCCTGCTCCTGGCCCAAAGCGAGGTGGGCGAGGTGCGCGAGAGCGCCCAGGAGGGGCGGGGCGGCTCCTCCACCCTGCCGCAGAAGAGCAACCCGGTGCAAAGCGAGGTGGTGGTGGCCGCGGCCCGGGCCAACGCGGCGCTTTTGGCGGCGCTGCACCAGGCCCAGATCGCCGAGCACGAGCGGGCCACCCACGCCTGGCAGCTCGAGTGGCTCACCCTGCCCTCCATGTTCGCCCACACCGCCGCCGCGTTGAAGCAGGCCCTCGAGCTCTGCCAAAACCTGGTGGTGGACGAGGCGCGGATGCGGGCCAACCTGGCCGCCTCCCAGGGGCTTTTGCTGGCCGAGGCCTTGCAGTTCGCCCTGGCCCCCCACCTGGGGATGGAGCCAGCCAAGGCCCTCTTGCGCGAGGCGGTGCGGGTGGCCCGGGCCGAGGGGCGGCACCTGGTGGAGGTGGTGCGGGAGCGGGCCGAGGTGCCCCTCCCTTGGGACTCATTCCGGGAAGAAGCCTACCTGGGCGCCGGGCCGCACTTCGCCGCGCGGGTGCTGGCCTGGGCCCGGGATTTGCTTAGGGAGGAAGCTTGAGGAAGGTACCCCAGATTACCCCCGAAGAGGCCGCCGCCATGGTCAAGGACGGCGATGTGCTCCTGGTGGGCGGCTTTGGCATGACCGGCAACCCGGTGCACCTGCTGCACGCCCTGGCCGAGCGCCCGGTGAAGAACCTCGTCTACGTGGCCAACAACGTGGGCGAGGCCGGGCTGGGCGGGGGGCGGCTTTTGCGCAACGGGCAGATTAAAAAAGCCATCGGCTCCTACTTCACCTCCAACCCCGAGGCGGTGCAGGCCGCCTTGCGGGGGGAGCTCGAGGTCGAGCTCATACCTCAGGGTTCCCTGGCCGAGGCCCTGCGGGCCGGGGGGGCCGGGCTGGGCGGCTTCTATACCCCCACCGCTGCCGGCACCCTGCTGGCCAAGGGCCGCGAGACCCGGATTATCGGAGGTAAGGAGTACGTTTTCGTGGAGCCCATCCGGGGCAACGTGGCCTTTATCCGGGCCTGGAAGGCCGACACCGCGGGGAACCTGGTCTACCGCATGACCGAGCAGAACTTCAACAAGGCCATGGCCACCGCCGCCGACCTGGTGATTGCCGAGGTGGAGCAGATTGTGCCGGTGGGTGAGCTAGACCCCAACCACATCCACACCCCCGGCTGCTATGTGGACTACCTGGTGGAGGCCAAGATGACCCCGGAACTGCTGGGCTCCTCGGCCTCGGTAGAGGGGAGCAAAAAGGCCGACCCCAAGCGCCTGGCCATGGCCCGCCGGGCCCTGCAGGAGCTCAAGCCCGGCGATGTGGTCAACCTGGGCATCGGCATCCCCACCCTGGTCGCCGACCTGATTACCCCCGAGATGGGCATCATCCTGCATACCGAGAACGGGATGCTGGGGGTGGGCCCGGCCCCGGAGGAGGGGGGGGCCATGGACTACCCCGTCAACGCCGGCAAGATTCCCGTCACCGCCTTGCCTGGGGCCAGCTACTTCGACAGTGCCGACTCCTTCGCCATGATCCGCGGGGGGCACGTGGACGTGGCCATCATGGGCGGCCTGCAGGTGGACGAGGAGGCCAACCTGGCCAACTGGGCGGTGCCCGGCAAGCCCCTGCTGGGGGTGGGGGGTGCGATGGACCTGGCCTCGGGGGCCAAGCGGCTTATCATCACCATGACCCACACCAACCCCGACGGCTCCTCCAAAATTGTGCCCCGCTGCGACCTGCCCCTTACCGCAGTAGGTGCCGTTGATTTGGTCATCACCGAGCTGGCGGTCTTCGGCTACCCCGAGGGGCGGCTCACCCTTTTGGAGCTGATGCCCGGAGCCACCCTGGAGGAGGTGCGGGCCAAGACCGCGGCCCGGTTTGTGGAGGCGCTGGGCTGAGCCGTCGGTGCTAAGATGTCGGCTGGAGGCGGCTATGCGCGAGGTGTTCGTGGTGGCAGCAGTGCGCACCCCTATCGGTCGCTTCGGGGGAGCGCTCAGGGATTTTTCTCCCGTGGAGCTAGGGGCCCAGGCGATGAAGGGGGCCCTCGAGCAGGCTGGGCTGTCGGGGGCCGAGCTAGACCTGTACATCTTCGGCCAGGTTCTGCGGGCTGGGCATGGTCAACTTCCCCCCCGACAGGCTGCGCTTTTGGCCGGGATACCCAACACTGTGGACGGCTACGCGGTGGACATGGTCTGCGCCTCGGGCCTGCAGGCGGTGGCCAGCGGGGCCCTGGCCATCCGGGGGGGCGATGCCGAGCTGGTGCTGGTGGGGGGGATGGAGTCCATGTCCCAGGCGGGCTTCTACCTCTCCAGCCGGGCCCGCTGGGGCTACAAGTACCTGGCCGGGGCACCCGAGCAGCTTCAGGACATCCTCCAGCGCGACGGCCTTTCCGACCCTTTCAGCGGCGAGGCCATGGGCGAGCAGGCCGAGCGCCTGGCCGCCGATTTTGGGGTAGGCCGGACCGAGCTGGACGAGGTGGCCCTGGAGTCCCACCGGCGGGCCGCCCAGGCCCAGGAGTCCTGCTGGTTTAGCCGGGAGATTCGGCCCCTCGAGCTCAAGACCCGCAAGGGGGTAGAGCGGCTGGACCGGGACGAGGGGGTACGGCCCGACACCACCTTGGAGGCCCTCGCGGCCCTTCGGCCGGCTTTCCGCAAGGACGGCGTGCTTACCGCGGGCAATGCCTCGCAGATTTCCGATGGGGCTGCGGCCCTTTTGCTGGCCAGCCCTGAGGCGGTGGAGCGCTACGGCTTAAGGCCGCTGGCCCGGGTATTGGGGGGTAGCTGGGCGGCGGGCGAGCCCTGGCGCTTCCCCGAGGCTCCAGTACCAGCGGTGAAAAAACTCCTGGAAAAGCTCCGGCTTTCTATCGCCGACTTTGACCTCTTTGAGAACAACGAGGCTTTTGCCCTCAACAACATCCTCTTTCACCGCCTTCTGGGAGTGCCTATGGAGCGCCTGAATGTGCATGGCGGGGCCATCGCCTTGGGGCACCCCATAGGGGCTTCGGGGGCCCGCATCCTGGTTACGCTGGTTCACGCGCTGCGCACCCACAACAAGCTGCGCGGGCTGGCGGCCATCTGCCACGGTACGGGGGGCTCGGCGGCCCTGGCGGTGGAAGCGGTGGCCTAGACGGTCCAGCTCGGCACCAGCTCCTCTAGGCTCACCTCCTCAACGCTCCACTGGGCCTGAACCACCCGGTACTCGCCCTGGGCCGCGATGAACTCGGCGGCCTGGCGCAGCACGGTTTCTACCCAGACCCCGTCATAACCGATGAGGCTGAACCCCACCACTTCCCAGGCGTGGTCGTCCTGGCCAGCGAGCCGCGCTGCGGACACCGGAAAGCGGGCCCTGAGCTTCTCGATGGCCGGCTTTATAAGGGCCCGCTTCTCCTTGAGGCTCCTCACCCAGGGCATTTCCAAGCGCGCGGTATAGACCCCCAGGTAGGCTTTCATGCCTTGATTCTACGGGATAACTTCTCATCTTTTCGGGTTAGGCTTGGTTTCGTGAAGCGAATGGGTCTTTTTGGTATTGCTGTGCTCGGGCTTTTGGTGGGATGCTCGAGCGCCCCCCAGCCTAAGTTCCAGGCTTCCATCGGCACCTACAACGCGGGGGCAGGTGTGGTGGGCCGGGCCTACCTGCTGGTCCTCAGGCCTCAGCAACAGCCCGAGAGCATCACCGTGGAGGTGAGCGGCCCCGGCGGCTACAGCGAGACCCTGGTCCTCCAGAGCGCGCAGTCCCGCTCTACCTCAGGGGTCTGGTGGCAGGTTGGGTGGGATGGGGCCCGCTCCTTGCAGAGCGGACGCTACACCTTCACCACTACGCTTGACGGGAAGACCGAGCAGGTGGAGGTTGATGTGGACGCCAGCCTTTTCCTAACTCCTCCTAGTGTGACAGCGACGAACCCCAGCACGCAGGGCGTCGCGGTTTCCTGGACCGGGGTGGCTGGGGCCCAGGCCTATTTGGTGCGCCTGGTGGATCAGAATACCAACGCTGTGGTGGCCCGCAGCATGGTTTCCTCCCTGGGCGTCACGTTTAGCAACCTAAGCCTGAGCCCCGGCGGTTCCTACCGGGTAGAGGTCTATGCGGCCAGCGGCAACCTCGCCTTTGAGCCGCCCTTGGTGCCTTCTCAGTTCAACCTGGCCCTGGGGCAGACCACCTTCAACGTAGGTCCGTAACGGGTTTGTAACAAGGGGAGGGTAGGATAGGGCCGTCCTTTTGGAGGTGGGCGCTATGGGTTCTATTCCCCCTCTTCCCGGCATAGCTTCGAGGATGGTCGAGACCCCTCGGCTGCGGCAGCATGTTTTGCTGAAGGGCCCGCCTGAGGGTGTGCCGGTGCTTTTTGTTCACGGCAACGCCAGCAGCAGCACCTTTTGGGAGGAGACCATGCTGGCCCTGCCCGGGGGCTACCAGGCCATAGCCCCGGACCTGCGGGGCTACGGCGATACCGAGGACCAGCCAGTAGACGCCAGCCGGGGCTGCCGGGATTGGGTGGACGACCTGCTGGCCTTGATGGACGTCTTGGGCCATTCCCGCTTTCACCTGGTGGGCCACTCGTTGGGGGGCAGCGTGGTCTGGGCCTTGCTGGCCGTGGCCCCTGAGCGGGTGCTCACCGCAACGGTGGTGGCCCCTGGCTCCCCTTTTGGCTTCGGCGGTACCAAAGACCTGCAGGGCAGGCCCTGCGCCTCGGACTTTGCCGGTTCAGGGGCGGGCCTCGTGAACCCGGAGTTTGCCCGGCTTATGGCCGAAGGCTACCGAGGGGAAGACCACCCGGCCGCTCCGCGGGTGGTTATGAACCGCTTCTACTGGAAGCCGCCCTTCCGACACCCCCGCGAGGAGGCCCTGCTTTCGGGGGTTCTTTCGGAAAAGGTTGGGCCCAATAAGTACCCCGGGGACGCCTTGCCCTCGCCCTACTGGCCGGGGGTGGCCCCTGGCCGGTGGGGACCGGCCAATGCGCTCTCCCCTAAGTACGTGGGGGACACCGTGGAGAGGATGCTCCGGAGCCCTTCCAAGCCTCCTGTGCTTTGGGTGCGGGGCGCGGATGATGAGATTGTCTCCGACGCCAGCCTTTTTGAGCCGGGCAACCTAGGCCGGCTGGGGGTGGTGCCGGGCTGGCCTGGCGCCGAGGTCTACCCGCCTCAGCCCATGGTGGGGCAGACCCGCTATGTGCTGGAGCGCTATTCTGCGGCCGGGGGGTTTTACCAGGAGGAGGTTTTTCCCGATACCGGCCACTCCCCCCATATAGAGCGGCCAGCGTGGTTTGGCCGGCTGTTGCACACCCATTTGCAGCGGGTGGGCTAGGTGCCTCTGGAGCGCTTTGGGTGAGGAAGCTTAGGCTGTGGGCGAGGACTGGCCTTTTCTGGAAGAGGGCTTTTTTTCGTCCTGGGAACCTCCGGAGGCGATGGATGCCCTTTGGGCCCAGGGTTGGCGGCATTTTGGGACCTTCTTCTTCCGCTACAGCCGCCTGGGGGCCTACCGGGTGTTGCCCCTGCGGGTCCGGCTCTCGGCCTTCCGTATGCGCCGGAGCCAAAGGCGGGTCCTGCGGAAAAACCAAGACCTGCGGGTGGAGTGGCGTTCGGCCTTTGTGAACGAGGAGGTGGAGCGGCTCTTTGAGCGCCACAAGGCCCGTTTCCGGGAAAACCCTCCGAGGAGCATCCACAGCTTTCTCTCTCCAAATCCCGCCTGGGTTCCCTGTAGGGCCTACAGCCTTGTCCTGTACCACCGGGAAAAGCTGGTGGGAATTAGCTATTTGGACGAGGGCCGGGAGGCCACCTCGAGCGTCTACCAGTGCTTTGAACCGGAATACGCAGACCGCAGCCTGGGCATCTTCTTGATCTTGCTGTCCATCCTTCGCTCGCTGGAGTGGGGCAAGCGCTACTACTATCTGGGCTACGCCTACCTCGAGCCCTCCTTTTACGACTACAAGAAGCGCTTTTTGGGCCTCGAGGGCTACGACTGGAGACGCTGGTGCCCCTATACCCCGGAGGGCCTATAATGGGTCTGTGGCGCTCAAACCGGTTAAAAAGGGTCTGAGCCCAGAGACCTGGGCTAGCCTCAGGCCCTTTGGCCTGGGGTTGCAAAAACCCAACAACTTCGCCGAGGTCTTCCGGGCCATCGCTGAAAACCGCGACAACCTGGCCTACGCCTGGCGCATCCTGAGCCAGGGGGTCTGCGACGGTTGCGCCCTTGGGACGAGCGGCCTGCGGGACTGGACGATCTCGGGCCTCCACCTTTGCAACATCCGGCTTCGGCTTCTCCGGCTGAACACCATGGGGCCCCTGGATGGAAGCCTGCTGGCCGATGTGTCGGCGCTTAGGTCCAAGAGTTCTGCCGAGCTGCGGGCCTTGGGCCGCCTGCCCTATCCCCTCTACCGCCGCAAGGGGGAGCCGGGCTTTACCCGCATAAGCTGGGATGAGGCGCTGGACCGCATCGCCCTTCGGATGTGCAAGACTCCTCCGGAGAAGATGGGCTTCTACCTGACCAGCCGGGGCCTGCCCAACGAGACCTACTATGTGGTGCAGAAGGCGGTGCGGGCCTTGGGCTGCAACAACATAGACAACGCGGCTCGCATCTGCCACAGCCCGAGTACGGTGGCCCTCAAGGAGTCGCTTGGGGTGGCGGCCACCACCTGCAGCTACCGCGACCTGATCGGCACCGACCTGGTGGTGTTCTTGGGCTCCAACCCGGCGGTCAACCAGCCGGTGATGATGAAGTACCTGTACTACGCCAAGAAGGCCGGCACCCAGGTGGTCTGCGTGAACCCCTACCGCGAGCCGGCTATGGAGCGCTACTGGGTTCCCTCCGACCCTGAGAGCGCCTTCTTTGGGACCAAGATTGCCGACCGGTTCTTCCTAGTGGTCCCAGGGGGGGACGCGGCCTTTTTGGTGGGGGTCTTGCGGCACCTCATTGAGCAGGGCTGGCTGAACGAGCCCTTCATTGAGGCCCACACCACGGGGTTTGAGGCGGTGCGGGCCCAGGCTTTGGGGGCCGGGTGGGCGGAGCTCGAGCGGCTTTCGGGGGCGAGCCGCCAGGAGATGCTCGAGTTCGCCCTGCTGCTGGCCAAGGCAAAGCGGGCGGTGCTGGTCTGGAGCATGGGCCTCACCCAGCACACCCGGGGGGAGGAGGCTGTGCAGGCCGTCATCAACCTGGCCCTCAGCCGGGGCTACCTGGGGCGGGAGGGCTGCGGCCTGATGCCCATCCGGGGCCACTCTGGCGTGCAGGGTGGGGCCGAGATGGGGGCCTACGCCACGGTTTTTCCTGGGGGTGTGCCCATTGGGCCGCAAAGTGCCCAGGCCCTTTCCAGCCTTTGGGGCTTCTCGGTGCCGGACCACCCCGGCCTCACCGCCACGGAGATGCTCGAGGCCGGCCTGGAGGTTCTTTGGAGCATCGGGGGGAATTTCTTGGAAACCCTGCCCAGCCCGGCCCAGGCCGAGGCTTGCCTAGCCCGCATCCCCCTGCGGGTGCACCAGGACATCGTCCTTTCCTCCCAGATGTTGATAGAACCAGCCGAGGAGGTCTTTGTCCTCCCGGCCACCACCCGCTACGAGATTCCCGGGGGCTGCACCGAGACCAGCACCGAGCGGCGGGTCATCTTCAGCCCGGAAATCCCCGGCCCCCGCATCCCCGAGGCTCGCTGGGAGGGGCAGGTTTTTCAGGACTTGGTGGGCCGGATGTGTCCGCCCGAACGGGCTGAGAAGGTCCGCTTTGAGGGAACCCAGGCCGTGCGGGAGGAGATTGCCCGGGTAGTTCCGCTTTACGAGGGCATCCAGCGCCTCAAGGCCAAGGGGGAGGCCTTCCAATATGGTGGCCCCCACCTCTGCAAGGATGGGGTCTGCCCTACCCCAGACGGGAAGGCCCGCTTCCGGCCGGTAGACTTCTCGCAGGAGGGCCCGCCCGAGGGGGCCTTCCGTCTGGTCACAAGGAGGGGAAAACAGTTCAACAGCATGGTTCACGAGCCCACCGATCCGGTCAACGGCGCGCCTCGCGATGCGGTGCTGATGAGCCCGTCCGATCGGGAAAAGCTGGGCCTGAAGCCCGGCCAGCGGATCTGGCTGCACAACCGCTTTGGCACCTTTGCGGGCCGGGTCTTTGAGGCTCCGGTGCGCCCGGGTAGCCTGCAGGTGCACTGGCCGGAGGGAAATGTGCTGCTAAGCCCCAAAGAACGCTCTTCCAAGGCCAAGATTCCGGCCTACAAAGAGGCGTATGTCTACGTTCACCAAGAACCGCCCCAAAGCCAAGACCCCGACCACCTTGCTGCGGGTGGAGGGGGAGCGGGTCTACCCGAGGTCTGACTACCTGGCCACCGAGGAGCCGCTGGAGATTCGCTTGGTGGCGCAGGGGGGGGAGGGGCGCACCCTGGCGGTTACGATGCGCACCCCGGGCCACGACTTTGAGCTCGCCGCGGGTTTCTTGTTTGCCGAGGGGATCGTTTCCCGCAGGGAGGAGATACGTCGCATTAGCTACTGCGCACCGCGGGGTGAGCCTCAACAGTACAACGTGGTGAGCGTGGCCATAAACGCCCCCCACCTACCCGAGCTGACCTCCTTTGAGCGCCACTTCTTCACCCACTCGGCCTGTGGGGTCTGCGGCCGGGCCAGCCTGGAGAACCTCTACCGCCGCTACCGCCCTCTGCAAGACGGCCCGACGGTGCCGGCCCGTCTGCTGCTTGCCCTGCCGCAGAGGCTGCTGTCCCATCAGACCCTCTTCGGGGCTACCGGCGGGCTCCATGCAGCGGCCCTTTTTGACCCTGAAGGCGGCCTGCTGGCCTTGCGGGAGGACGTGGGCCGGCACAACGCCGTGGACAAGCTCCTGGGCTGGGCCTTGTTGGAGGGCCGGCTACCCTTGTCCGAGTGCTTGCTGCTGGTCAGCGGGCGGGCCAGTTTTGAACTGGTGCAGAAGGCCCTGGCCGCGGAGGTACCCATTCTGGTGGCCCTCTCGGCCCCCAGCAGCCTGGCGGTGGACCTGGCCCGGGCCTTCAACCTCACGCTGGCGGGCTTTTTGCGGTCGGGCTTCAACCTCTACGCTGCCCCAGAGCGGATCCGGGTTTGACACCTTGAATGGTGGCGAATTGACGGGCTGTTCGGCCCGAAAAGCCCCGGCCCTCTAGGGCAAAACGCAGTGCGGCCTGGCGGGTGGCCTCGTCTAGGGGCCGTCCTAGGATGTGGGCCACCGCCTCTAGGTAGAGCGGCTGGTCAAAGGGAGGGAAGGTGAGGACCAGGCCAAAGCGGTCGGCCAGGGCCAGCTTGTCCTGAAGGGTGTCCCAGGAGGCGGGCTCGGGGGCGTTGGGGTCGGGCCGGTCGCTCCACTGCTCCCGCACCAGGTTGCGCCGGTTGGAGGTGGCCACCACCAGCACGTTGGGGGGCCGTTCGTAGACTGCCCCTTCCAACAGGGCTTTGAGCTTGTGGAAGCGTTCGTCGTCGCTGCTAAAGGCAAGGTCGTCTAGGTAGAGCACGAAGCGGTAGGGGAGGGGGGCCAGGAGGGCCAGGAGCGCGGGGAGTTGCTCGAGGCTGTCGGGCAGCACCTCCACCAGCCGCAGCCCCCTCGGGCTGTACTCGGTGCGCAGGGCCTTGACTGCGGTGGATTTGCCCGAGCCTCGAGCCCCGTACAGAAGGACCGGGACCGCCTCTTTTCCTTCTAAAAACCCCTCCACGTGTTGCCGCAGGGCCTGGAGCTGCCGAGCGTAGCCCACCAGGTCGCTGAAGCGGGCCGGGTCGGGGTGGGGAACCGGTTCCATCTTCCGGTCGTAGAGGAAGGCGGTGTGCTGCGCGTATATTCCGTACCCGTGGGCCCGGTAAAGCGCTTGTAGTTCGCTGGCTGAGCCTCCTTGGAGCACCCTGAGGGCCGCCTGTTCGGCGGGGCTGGCCTCGCGCAAACCGAAGTCGGCAAAGGGGTAGCGCTGCTTAAGCTGGGCGAGTTCGTGCCGCAGCAGGGAGAGCTCCTGCTCAATCCAGTCGCCAAGCCCTGGCGTGAGGGGCTCGGTGAGCAGCCTTCGGGCCAGGTCCTCGGCGTACCAGAGGCGTTGGCAGAGGACCCAGGCCCAGGGTTCCCCCCGGGGGGGGTGGGCGTGGAAGAGCTCGGCGAGAGGGCTTTCGTGAAGGGGCGGAAAAAGCCGCATCGGGGGCTATTCTACCCTCATGGACCTAGTCGTTCAGGGTGAGGGGTTCGTCCTTGGGGGGGCCTTTCTCTTCAGCCTGGGAGAGCTTGGCCAGGGTGAGGGCCAGCACCTGTACCCCTCGAGCGATGTCCTCTGGGCTAGCGTACTCGTCCGGACGGTGGCTTATCCCTCCCCGGCAGGGGATGAAGAGCATGGCGGTGGGGGCGATGCGGGCCATGAACAAAGCGTCGTGGTAGGCCCGGCTCACCATCAGCTTGAAGCGCACCGAGGCTTCCCCACAGGCCTCCACCAGCGCCCTTAGGACCTCAGAGGCCGACTTGGCAGGGGGATCCATGTTGATGATCTCCACGCTGTAACGGATGTTCCGCCGGGTACAGACCTGTTCCACGCCTTGCAGGATGTTCCGAACCACCTGGTCGCGCCGGCTTTGCTCCACATCGCGCACGTCAATCTCCAGACGGACCCGGCTGGGCACGCTGTTGATGGCGTTGGGGTGGACCTCACAGAACCCGGTGGTGGCCACGGTGTTGATGCTGCCGCTGCCTCGAGCAAAAGCCTCCACCCCTAAGATGATTTCCGCAGCCGCGCAAAGGGCGTCCTTTCGGTCGGGCATTAGGACCGTGCCGGCGTGGCCCCCTTCGCCCTCCAGGACGACCCGCAACGAGGCCGGGGCGGCGATGGCGGTGACCACGCCGAGCGGCACCCCCTCCTGCTCCAGCACCGGTCCTTGCTCAATGTGCAGTTCTACAAAGGCGGCGTAGTGGTTCTCAGGCAGTCGAACCTCTTCCAGCGGCCCTGTGTAGCCCGCTTTTTGGCGCACCTCCTCTAGGCTGTTGCCCTCGCTGTCTTTGAGCGCCCGCAAGGCTTCCGGGCTCAGTGCGCCGCTCAGCGCCCGGCTGCCCAGGCAGCCGATGCCAAAGCGGGTGGGCTCCTCGGCGGTGAAGACCAGGAGCTCAATTGAGCGGTGCGGTTTGAAGCCGGCTTGCTGCAGCGCCCGGATGGCCTCCAGCCCCCCCAGCACCCCCACTGTTCCGTCGTACATGCCGGCGTAGGGGATGGCGTCAATGTGGGAGCCGGTGCCCACCGCCGGGAGCTCAGGGGCGTGGCCCTCCCAGCGGGCGAAGAGGTTGCCCAAGGGGTCCTCCCGCACCTTTAGGCCGGCCTCCTGGAAGAGCTCTTTTAAGTAGGCGCGGGCCTCGAGGTCGGGCTTGGTGAAGAGGATGCGGGTGATGGCCGGGGGAGGGGTGTCGGAGTAGCTGGCCAGATGCTCGAGCTCCCGCACAAGGCGTTCGGTGTTGACCTGGAGTTTTAGGGCCATAATGATTCCGTCCAATTTCAGAGCAGCTCCAGCGAGTGTCGGTTGACGTCCTTGTAAATGAGATATTTGCTCGGGCCCTTGCCTAGAGCGCCAAACCACTGCGGGCAGTAGGAGGCCATCCAGATGATATCCCCGGTCTGCACGGGGTACCACCGCTCGCCCAGGCGATAGACCCCACCCCCTTGCAGGAAGAGCAGGCCGTGCTCCATCACGTGGGTCTCCACCATGGGCAGGTGGGCCCCCGGTTCAAAGGTCATGGTGTTGACCGCCAGGTCAAAGGAGGGGTGGTCGGGCAGCAGCAGGCGCACCTGTAGGGCCTCGTCTCCCATCAGAGGGTTGGCGGCCACCTCTGGCTCAAAGCCCAGCACCAAGCCGGGTGGCTCAGCACCGGCCAGGGCCTGGTAGGGCTTTTCAAAGACCACCATCCGGCTTTCGGTATGGGCGGTGAAGCGGTGGGGGGTGTTGGCCGGGAGGTAGGCGTAGTGGTGGGCCTCTAGGGTGTGCTGGGCCCCAGCCACCTCGAGCCCCACCCGCCCTGAGAGGACGTAGGCGAACCGCTGGACGTCCAGCAGGGTCATCTCCCCGCTGCCCCCGGGTTGCATCTCCACCGTGTACATCTTGAAGCGGGCCCCCAGCTCCGGCGAGATGTGTACGATGCAGAGGGTGTTTGTCCAGCCTGGCAGGGGGGCCCGGATGAAGGTGTCGGGGGTCAGCAGGGCGTGGTCGGGGGCCACGTGGGTGCGGGTAAATCCTGTCAGGCTCATGGTTCCCTCGTGAGCAGGCGTACGCTGCTGGGCCTTCTTATCTTACCCTGAGCGTAGATGGCCTCGCCCCGCAGCCAGGTGCTCTCCACCACGCCCCGGAAGCTTCGGTGTAGGTAGGGGGAGAGGGCGTGGCGGTAGTGGAGGTCCTGGGGGGTCAGGGTGTGGCTTTGCTCCAGGTCAACCAGGGCGAAGTCGGCGTCGTAGCCTGGCTCGAGCCGGCCCTTTCGGGCCAGACCAAACCGCCGGGCGGGCCCTTCGGCCAGGAGGGCCGCAAGCCGCTCTAGGGAAAGGCCCCGCCTCTGCCAGCCCTCGGTCAGCAGCGCCGCCAGGGTGGACTGCACCCCGGCGATGCCCCCCCAAAGGGCGAAGAAGTCCTCCCCCTGCTTCATCTCCGGCGGGCTTGGGGAGTGGTCGGAGCCGATGAGGTCTATCGCGCCCTCCAGAACCTGGGCCCAAAGCCTTTCCTGCTCAGCCCTGGCCCGCAAAGGGGGGGCGCACTTGCCCACCGCCCCTAGCCGTTCCAGGTCGTCCTCGGTGAAGGTTAGGTAGTGGGGACAGGTCTCCAGGCTCACGTCCACCCCCCTGGCCCGGGCCTCGGCGGCCAAGGCCACCCCTGCTCCTGAGCTGATGTGCACGATGTGCAGCTTGCAGCCGGTTTCCTGGGCCAGCAGGAGAGCCCGTCCGATGGCTTCAAGCTCGGTGAATACCGGCCTCGAGGCCAGGTACTCCCGCCAGGAGGTGCCCAGGGCCCGGGCCTTTCGGGTGAGGTGGGCGGTGAGGGCCTCCGACTCGGCGTGCACCGCTACCGGCAGCCCAAGCTGGGCCGCGATGCGCATCCCTTCGTAGAGGGTGGCGTCGTCGCAAACAGGGAATTCCGGGAGGCCCGAGTTGCACATGAAGGCCTTGAAGCCGATGGCCCCCCGCTCGGCCAGCTCGGGCAAGCGCTCGAGGTTCTGCGGGGTCAGGCCGCCCCACAGCGCGAAGTCGGTGTGCGATTGGGACCGCATGGCGGAGAGCTTGAGGTCAAAGGAAGGGCCGTCTAGGGTGCAGGGCAGCGAGTTGAGGGGCATGTCAAAAAAGGCCGTACCTCCCCCTGCGGCCAAGGCCGCGCTGCCGGTAGCGATGCCCTCCCAGTGGGCCTGGCCGGGCTCGTTGAAGTGGACGTGGACGTCTATCAGCCCGGGAAAGACGTGAAGCCCCTGGGCAGATACTTCCTGCCGGGCCGACTCGGTAATTTCCGGAGCGATGACCGCTATTCGTCCACCCTCTACCCCTAGGTCGGCTTGCTGCAGGCCCTCGGGGGTGACCAGGGTTCCGCCGCGCACGATGAGATCAAGCATACTCGCCTCCCAACCGCCGCAGGAAGTGGAGCCCCACCCGCAACGCGGCCGCGACGTCCTGGGGCCAGACCGACTCCTCGGGATGGTGCGAAAGCCCCCTTGGGCTGCGCAGGAAGAGCATGGCCACGGGGCATAAGGAGGCCATGACCATAGCGTCGTGGCCGGCGCCGGAGACCATCCGGTACGGGGGGTAGCCCTGGGCCTCCACCGCCTGGGCTAGCGCTTCACGCAGTTGGGGGTCGCAGGGCACCGCAGGCTGCTCGTGCAGGGTTTGGTAAGCCAGCTCCAGCCCCCGCCGCAGTGCGACTTGCTGGGCCCGGCCGACCAGATGGGCCACCGCGTGGGCCCTCACCTGGTCGTCGGCGTGCCGAACGTCCAGGCTAAGCCGCACCTCACCTGGAATCACGTTGGCCACCCCGGGCAGAGCCGCAATTCTGCCCACCGTGGCCACCAGCCCCGGCGTTTCCCGGGCCTCCCGCTCCACCCAGGTAATCCACTCGGCTGCCCCGGCCAAGGCATCGCGCCGTAGGGGCATGGGGGTGGTTCCGGCGTGGCCGGCCTGGCCGAGGAAGCTGAGCTCGAGCCGACTCTGCCCCACAATCGCCTCCACCACCCCCAGCGGGTACCCCAGGCTTTCCAGGACCGGCCCCTGCTCAATGTGGAACTCCAGGTAGCCCCGAACCCGGTGGGGCTGGTAGGCGGCCTGGGGAATCTGGCCGGGGTCAAGCCCAAAGGCCCTGATGGCCTCGGCCAGGCTTAGCCCCTGGGCGTCCTTGCGTTCCAGGAGCCCGGCCTCAAAGCGCCCTGCTGCCGCCTTGCTGCCCAGGAAGGGGACCCCAAAGCGTACCCCTTCCTCCTCGGAAAAGGCGATGACCTCCAGGGCCCAAGGGAGCCGCTCACCCCCTAGGGCCTCCACCAGGGCCAAGGCCAGCACCACCCCCAGCACCCCGTCGTAGGGCCCGGCGTCCCGTACGGTGTCCACATGGGAGCCGAGCAGGAACAGGGGGGCATCGGGCTTTTGGCCTGGGTAGCGGCCGATCAGGTTGCCCACTGCGTCTATTCGGACCTCCATGCCCAGGGCCTCCATCCAGCCCGCGAGCATCCGGTGCGCCTCCCGCATGGCGGGGCAGAGGAAGGTGCGGGTCAGGCGGCCCTCCTCCTCGGAGAGGCGCGCTAGGGCCCCACACCGCTCAACGACCTTTTGGGCGAGGGTCTGCAGGTCTGCCTCCATGGGGCCTAGCTCCCGCGGTAGGTGCTGTAGCCGAAGGGGGAGACCAGCAGGGGAACGTGGTAGTGGCCCTGGGCTTCGGCGATGCCGAAGCGGATGGGCACCGCGTCCAAGAAGGGCGGGCTGGGCAGGCGCACCCCCTGGGCGGCGAAGTAGTCCGCCACATGAAAGACCAGCTCATAGACCCCGATGGGCAGGGCTTCCCCAGAGAGGAGGGGGGTATCGGTCCGGCCGTCGGCGTTGGTGATGGCAGAAGCGACCAGGGTACGGGCGCCGCTTTCCTCGAGGCGGTAGAGCTCGAGCCGCATCCCCGCCGCAGGGCGGCCGTGGGTGGTGTCCAGAACGTGGGTAGATAGCCGGGCCATGCCAACCTCCTAGGGCCCCCGGGCCCCTTGGGCCACCCAGGCCCCAAGCCTGGCCCGCTGCTCCTGGGTCAGCGGGGGCACCCCGGGCAGCAGGAGGGGCATGTAGGTGGTGTCCACCGCAGTCTGCTTGATTTTACCCGCCTGGGCCACGATCTGCTCCGGGGTGTCAAACATCACCCCGGCGGGGGCCGAGGCGAAGCCGGGCTGGGTGGGCCTTGCGGCGTGGCACATGTGGCAGTGCTGCCGGATTATCCCCTCCACCTCGGCGAAAGGGACCGGGGAGTCCGCCTGGGCGGTTGAGGTGCGCGGGGCAGTGAGGTAGAAGGCCACCAGGACCAAAGCCGCGGCCCCCACCAGCAGGTAGGGCATAGCCCCCCCCTCCACGAGGGTCCTTTTGTGCTCCTTCTCGGTCACGTTAATGAAGTGCCGCACCGCCACCCCGGCCACGAAGAGCAGAATCAGGATGAGCCAGTTCGCCCCGTGGTTGTAGGTAAAGGGGAAGTGGTGGGCGATCATGGTGAAGAGCACGGGTAGGGTGAGGTAGTTGTTGTGACGGGAGCGAAGCTGCACCCAGGCCACAAACTCTGGGTCTAGGGCCTCGCCCTTCTGGGCAGCCCGCACCAGCTTTTTCTGAGAGGGGATAATCACGAAGAAAACGTTGGCGGCCATGATGGTGCCCAGCATGGCCCCGATGTGCATGAAGACGCCCCGCCCGCTGAATACTTGCCCGAGCAGGTACGCGGCCAGGGCCACCAGCATCCCGCCCACCAGCAAGAAGAGGGCCGGGCGGTAGAGAAGTTTGGTGCTGGAAAGGGCCACGTAGACCAGCCAGGCGGCCGGGAGGCTGGCCACCGCGATGGCCACCGCCGCCCAGCCGGGGAGGGGGCTTTGGGGGGGCAGCAGAATGGCCCTAGGGTCGGCGTAGTAGACGATGACCAGCAGCAAGAACCCCGTGACCCAGGTGAGGTAGGCGTCCCACTTGAACCAGTGTAGGTGCTTGGGGAGCTGGGCTGGGGCGGTCTTGTACTTCTCGAGGTAGTAGATGCCGCCCCCGTGGATGGCCCAGAGGTTGCCTGAGAGCTCAGCCCGCACCCCGTGCCGTTCTAGAGCGTTTTCCAGGAAGATGAAGTAGAAGCTGGCCCCAATCCAGGCGATGCCGTAGATGATGTGCAGCCAGCGCACCACTAGGTTGAGCCACTCCCGGGCGTGGGCCTGCCAGCCGTTGGCCAGGGTCAGGGCCACCCCTAGGGCCAGGAGGGCCAGGAGGGCCAGCAGCCAGGGCCACTTAATCAGGCGCAGGCGGTCTTGGTTGAGGGGGTCCATAGTTCTGTAGGCAGTCTAAGCCCGCCCAAGCAGGTCGGCAAGGCGAAAGTAGGCGATTTTGTAGATTTCCGAGAGGGCGGTCTGGAACTCGGCCTCTAGATCGTTCTCGAGCCTGGCCTCCATGGCCTGGAAGACCTCGGCCTTGCCCTTCCCGCGCACCGCTAGGATGAAGGGAAAGCCGAACCTCTCGGTGTAGGCCCGGTTGAGGGCCTGAATACGCTCGTACTCCGCAGGGGTGAGGGTGTCCAGCCCGGCGCCCCTCTGCTCGGCCCGGGAGGCCTCGGCCATGCGGGCGCGGCTCCCTAGGTCGGGGTGGGCTCGGATGAGGGCGAGCTGGGCCTCCCGAGGGGCTTTTTGTACGACCCCGACCAGGCTTTGGTGGAGGGCCTCCAGGCTTTTCCAGGGGCGGCTTTCCCAGGCCGCCCGGGCAATCCACGGGGAGTCCTCAAAGACCCAGCCCACTTTTTCCACGAATTCCTCGAGGGAAAGCCGGTTGAGCTCGTCTAGGGTCATATTTAGGCGTTCTGGCTGCGGTAGGCCCAGCCCACCAAGCGGCGCTCGAGCAAGGCGAAAACGGCGTAGAGCAGGATGCCCATGACCGCGATGACCAAAAGCCCACCGAAGACCAAAGGGACGTTGAACTGCGAACTGGCTGAGGTCATCATGTAGCCGATACCCTTCTGCGAGGCGGCAATTTCGGAGATGACCGCCCCCACGAAGGCCAGGGTGATGGCCACCTTGAGCGAGGCGAAGAAGTAGGGCATGGAGAAGGGAATGGAGACCCGGGTGAAGGCCTCCAGGCGGCTCGAGCCCAGCACCTTCAGCACCTCCCGCAGCTCCGGGGGCACCGCCGCGAGCCCGGTGGCCACGTTGACCACAATGGGGAAAAACGAGATCAGGAAGGCGGTCAGGATGGCCGGAATGGTGCCGATGCCGAACCAGATGACCAGCACCGGCACCAGCGCAGCTTTGGGCACGCTGTTGAAGCCCACCAGGATGGGATAGAGGGCCAGGTTGAGGGGCCGGGAGGTTCCCACTGCGGCCCCCAGGAGCACCCCCGTCACCACCGCCAGCCCGAACCCCGCCAGGGTGGTCCAGAGGGTCTGCCAGGCGTGGCCCATTACCACCCCCCAGACCGGGAGCAGCGACTGGATGGCTTGGGAAGGGGAGGGCAGCACAAAGGGGGGAATCTTGAAAAGCCGTACCGCGATTTCCCAAAGCACAAACAGCCCCACCGCGGCCAGGGCCGCGACCAGGACGTCCTTCTGGCGCGGGTTCATGCCCCTACCCCCTTGAGACCGGTGATCTGGCTGCGCATGCCCCCTATTTGCTTGCGAAGCTCCCGCACGATGTGGGCGAAATCGTCTTGGTAGGTGAGCTCGAGGGCCCTGGGTCGGGGGAACTCTACCCGGCGAACATGGGCGATTCTGCCAGGGCGGGAACTCATGGTGTAGATGGTATCGGACAAGTACACCGCCTCGCGCAGGTCGTGGGTGACCAGGATTACAGTAGGCCTGCGGTTTAGGTAGAGTACCTGCATAGCCTGCCAGAGCTCCTCACGGGTGAAGGCGTCCAGTGCCGAAAAAGGCTCATCCAACATCAGGATTTCGGGCTGGTGGATGAGCGCCCGGCACAGGCTGGCCCGCTGCTGCATTCCCCCCGAAAGCTCCCAGACGTGGGCGTTTTCAAAACCGGAAAGCCCCACCGAGGCCATCAGCTCACGGGCTGCCTCAACGTAGGGCTTGGGGTTTTGGCGGTAGCGCTGTTTGTGTTTGGGAGAGACCTCGAGGGGGAGCAGGATGTTCTGCAGCACGGTGCGCCAGGGCATCAGGGTGGGGTTCTGGAAGGCCATCCCGATGTTGACCGGGGTACTGCCCACTGGCTGGCCGCGAACGGTGGCCTGGCCCGCGCTGGGGGGGCGTAGGCCGGAGATGACCCGCAGTAGAGTGGACTTGCCGCAGCCCGAGGGGCCCACCAGGGCCACGAACTCCCCCTCCTCTATGGATAGGTTGACCCCCTCCACCGCCAGGTAGCCGTTGTCGTAGCGCAGGCTGACATCGCGCAGCTCAATGAAAGGCATGGTTGTACCCCGAGTCTAGCGCCCCAGGCTGGCTTGAGTCAAAGCTCAGCGGGCTGTGCCGGTAACCCGGCGTTCGGCGATGGGCGGCAGGAAGCGGTCTGTCCAGACCTGCTCCACCCGAAGCGTGGAGGGTAGCTCAAAAGCCTTAGCCACCGCCCGGATGTTCCGCTCTACCCGCTCCCGCCGCACCGAGCCCAGGCCAAAAGCCCGGCTGTCCGCGGTGAGCACGTGGGTGTTGAGGGCCAGAAGCAAGCGCTCCCGCTCCAGGGCCTCGTTGATGAGCCCGTCCCTCCGCTTGACTGCGGCGATGCCCTCGTCGGGGTTGGCGATGACGTCCTTGAAGCCCTTGACCAGCGCCCGGAGGAAGGCTGCGACCGCCTGGGGGTTGGCCTGGGCGAAGTCGCGTCGCACCACCACCGCGTTGCCGTAGAGATCCTGGGTGTAGTCGCCGTACTTGAAAATCACCATGTCCTCGGGCTTGACCCCAATGTTGCGCAGGTTGAGGAAGGAGGTGAAGTAGAAACCGGTGATGCCGTCGGCCTGGCCACGGGCCAGGGTGGGCTCGCGCAGGGGCACGTCCACGTTGATGAAGTTGACCCGGGCGGGGTCAATGCCCACCGCCTCGGCGAAGACTGGGAAGAGCCGGCGGCCTGCGTCCCCGGTGGGGGCGGCCAGGGTCTTGCCCACCAGGTCGGTGGGCCGGGTGATCCCCTTGCCTTTGAGGGAGAAGACCGCGGCAGGGGTGGTGTTGTAGACCATGAAGACCGCCAGGAGCTGGTTGTTGGGGTTGCGGGTGTTGAACTCAATGCGGGTGTTGAACTCAATGAGCGAGTTGAAGTCGGCAAAGCCCATGTCGTAGTTCCCCGCGGCAATCTTGCTGATGGCATCGGCCGAGCCAAACCCCCGGTCAATGCTGACATTCAGGCCCTCGGCGCTGTAGTAGCCCTTGTCCTGGGCCAGCAGGAAAGGCGCGGTGGGCCCCTGGAAGGCGAAGTCAAGGGTGAACCGCAGGTTGCGGGGCTGGGCTAGGCCCAGGCTGGTCAGGAGAAAAAGGGCAAGGAGCAGACCTCGAGTCCACATGGCAAACCTCCTTATGGTGCCAAGACACCTGGGCCGAGTATAGGGAGGCGGGTGGTGTGGTGTCAATCTTCTTTGGGGTGTTCTGGGGAGCTTAGCCCGACGGTTTGGTCAGATGTCCAGACTTTTCTGCTAAGCGTGAAAGAATAAATTGCATTTTGTTAATTATTTTGTGACGTTTTGCCGAAAGCATGGGGCCAAGGTTGCAGGAGCCGCCCAAAAGCGGCCAGGTGTTGGCCAATTCCGCACGCCCCCCGGTGCTGGGCCGGGGTGCGGGCCTACACCGCGATCGGCTTTTAGCTGGCGGGCATCCGGGTTAGCGCCGCTTGGGCCGCTCGTAGGGTCTGCTCCAATTCGGCCTCGCCGTGGGCGGTGGAGAAGAACGCCGCTTCAAACTGGCTGGGAGGCCAGTAGACGCCCTCCTCCAGAAGGCCATGGAAGAAGGCTTTGAAGCGCTCGGTGTCCGAGGCCACCGCCTCGGCGTAGGTGCGCACCGGTCCTTCGCGGAAGAAGACCGTGATCATGGAGCCCACCCGGTTGACGGTAGCGGGCAGGCCGGCATAGGTTAGGATGTCTTCCAAGCCCTCCTGCAGCGCCTTTCCGTAGGCTTCTAGCCTTCTATAGGGTGGGTCCTGGAAGAGGGTTTTTAGGGTGGCGATGCCCGCGGCCATGGCCAGGGGGTTGCCGCTCAGGGTGCCGGCCTGGTAGACCGGGCCCAAGGGGGCCACCTGGCGCATAACCTCGGCCCGGCCCCCATAGGCCCCTACCGGCAGCCCACCCCCCAGAATTTTCCCTAGGCACACCAGGTCGGGTTTGAGCCCCAAGAGCTCCACCGCGCCTCCTTTGGCCAGGCGGAAACCGGTCATCACCTCGTCGGCTATCAGCAGGGCGCCGTATTCCTGGGTGAGGCGGTGCAGGGCCTCGAGGAATTCCTCGGTGGGGATAATCACCCCCGCGTTGCCCACCACCGGCTCAAAAATCACTGCGGCAATCTGTTCGCCCTGCTGGGCAAATAGGGCTTTTAGCCCCTCGGGGTCGTTGTAGTCGGCTACCAGGGTCAGCTCGGCAAAGGCCTGGGGTACCCCGGCGCTCGAGGGGGCGCTTTTGGCCGTGCCCCCACCCCCTGTGAGCAGCCCCGAGCCAGCCTGCACCAGGAGGCTGTCGCCGTGGCCGTGGTAGTTGCCGCGGAACTTCACGATAAGCTCGCGCCCGGTGTAGCCCCGGGCCAGCCGCAGGGCGCTCATGGTGGCCTCGGTCCCGCTGCTCACAAAGCGCACCAGCTCAACCATCGGATAGGCCTCCCGCACCAGCTCGGCCAGGCGCACCTCCCGTTCGGTGGGGGCCCCATAGCTCAGGCCTTCCTCCAGCGCGGCCCGGATGGCCTCCACTACGGCCGGGTGGTTGTGGCCCAGAATCATGGGCCCCCAGGAGCCCACGTAGTCTAAAAGCCGGTTCCCATCGGCGTCCCACAGGTAGGCCCCCTGGGCCCGGGCGATGAAGCGGGGGGTGCCCCCTACGGCTTTGAAGGCCCGCACCGGGGAGTTGACCCCTCCGGGAATGAGCTGCTGGGCCTGGGCAAAAAGCTCAGCCGAACGTTGGGTCTTCATGCCCCGAACTTAGCACCCTGAGGGGTTTAGGGCAACGGGGGAGGCTCTTTTGAAGCGTTCCTCCAGGAGCCTAAAAGCCTCTGCCTGGTTCCTGGCTATGCGCCTGAGGCCTTCCTGGGCAAGCTGGGCTTGGGTGGAGGCTTCTGGGGCCAGGGCCACCACGTGGCAGTTCAGCGCCTCCAGCAGCAGCGCCTCTATGCCCCGTTTACGGGCCACCTCAAACAGGGCTGAGGCGTCTTTGGCCTGATTGAACAGGATCACCTGGACATCGCCGCGAAGCGCCTCAAAGAGCAGGGCTTCTAGCTCGGCGGGGGCTTGAGGAACGGGGGTCGTCCTAGGTCTGGGCTGCATGGAGCCGCTCCCGGAGGGCTTCCAGCCCCACCCGCTGGCAGAAGTCGCCAAAGGCCTCCCCCTCGAGCCGGGCCTCTTTGTAGTAGGCCAGCAGGGGCCTCAGCACGGGGGCGATGTCCTCGCGCTTCAGGTTGTCCAAAAAGGGCTCTCCCAGCCGGGTACCCAGCGGGCTTCCTCCCAGGTACAGGGTGTAGCTGTTGAGGCTGCGCCCCACCAGGCCCACCTCGGCGCTGTAGGGCCGGGCGCAGCCGTTGGGACAGCCGGTCATGCGGATATGAGGAATGGGGCCCTCCTGCAGTCCGAGCTGGGTGAGCAGCGCGTCCACCTCGCGAATCACCTTGGGCATGGCCCGCTCGGCCTCGGTGATGGCCAGGCCGCAGGTGGGCAGGGCTGGGCAGGCCATGGCCTGCTGCACCACCAAGGGGATTTGCCCTTGGAAGGGGATGGGTACGCCGTGGGCCTGCAAGAGCGCCTCGAGCTGGGCCTTTTGCTCCGGTGGAACGTTGATGAAGAGCAGGTTTTGCTGTGGGGTGAGGCGCACCTCGAGGCCGAGCTGCTCCACCGCTGCTCGTATCCCCCGGCGCAGCTCGTCCCTGACCCGGCCGTTCTCCACGAATAGCCCCAGGAAAAGGCGCCCATCGCCCTGCTCGTGCCAGCCCAGGTGGTCGTCGCCCGAGGCCCAGTGGAGGGGTTCGGCTGGAGGGAGCGGGGTCCCCAAGTAGGCCTCCACCGTGGCCTTGAAGCGCTCCAGGCCCCAGGTCTCCACCAGGTACTTCATGCGGCTGTACTTGCGCTCGTCGCGCCGACCGTGGTCGCGCTGAACCCGCACAATTGCCTCCACCACCTCAAAGAGCTGCGCCTTGGGAATGGTGGTGAGGGGTTTGGCCAGAATGGGCCGGGTCTCCTTTAGCCCGTGGCTTTGGCCCAGACCGCCCCCTACCAGCAATGTAAAGCCTTCTAGACCCTGCCCCACCACCGGCACGATGCCGATGTCCTGGGTGTAGACGTCCACGCAATTGTCCCCCGGCGCGGCGAAGGCGATTTTGAATTTGCGCGGCAGGTAGGTGTCGCCGTAAAGGGGCTCGCTCTCCTCGGCGCTGACGGCCTTTTCTCCGTCCAGCCAGATTTCATAGTAGGCCCGGGTGCGGGGCTTGAGCCTTTGGGAGAGGGCCTGGGCGTAGGCCAGCACCTCGGCGCGCACCCCATCGGCGAAGGGGGCCGGGCAGGCCACCACGTTGCGCACCACATCGCCGCAGGCCGAGAGGGTGGTGAGCAGGTGGCGGTGCAGGGTTTGGATGAGGGGCTTGAGCCCGCCTTTGTGTACCCCATGGTACTGGATGGCCTGGCGGGTGGTGATGCGCAGGGTGGCGTTGCCCAGCCGGTCGGCCAGGTCGTCCAGGGCCAGGTACTGCTGAGGGGTAAGGGCCCCACCGGGGATGGCCACCCGAATCATGAAGCTGTAGGCTGGGCCCAGCCCCTGGGCCTTTCGGGCTTTGCGGAGGTCCCTATCGTCCTGCTGGTAGATGCCGTGGAACTTGAGAATCTGGTAGCCCTCCTCGCTGAAGTGATCCAGTCCGTTCTCTAGCTCCCGGTCAACCGGTCCGCGCAGCCTTTGGCTTTGGAGTTTAATCTGCTCTACCTTGGATAGCTTCTCCGACATGCTTCCTCCCAAGAAAAACAAGCGGCTGAGGCTCCTGGCGTCCTTTTGGGCCCGTTGGCAGCCGATGGGCCACCACCGCGCCCAGCACCCAGACTGCCGGGGCTTCCACCGCTAACTGCCCCGCTGCCACCTCAGCCAGGGTTGAGACGACGACCCGCTCGTGGGGGGTGGTGCTTTTCTCTATGAAGGCCACGGGCTCCTTGGGGCCGCGGCCCAGCCTGATGAGGGCTTGGGCCAGCTCCACCCGCCGCTCCACTCCCATCAGGACCACCAGGGTTTCGGCCTGGGCCACCCGCTCCAGCGCGGGGGGGAGGCCGCCTGCGGCTTGGCCGCTTATCACCGCGAAGCTGTGGGCCACCCCCCGCAGGGTGAGGGGGATGCCGGCCAGGGTGGGCGCGGCCAGGGCCGAACTTATTCCCGGTACCACCTCCACCTCAATTTGGTGCTCGGCCAAAAAGGCCCACTCCTCCGCTCCGCGCCCGTACACCATAGGGTCGCCCCCCTTGAGCCGCACCACCCGCTGGCCGCTTTGGGCATGGGCCAGCAGGAGGCTTTGGATTTCCTCCTGCACCTGGGCTTGGGTTCCCCGGGTTTTGCCCACGTAGATGCGCTGGGCCGTGGGATTGACCAGCTCGAGTACGGCGGGGGAGACCAGCCGGTCGTAGAGCACCACCTGGGCTTCCTGCAAGACCCGGTAGGCCCGCAGGGTCAGTAGCTCAGGGTCGCCAGGGCCGGCCCCCACCAGGTAAACCTTTCCCCTCACACCGCCTCCAGGTGGGTTTCCGGGAAGGAGATAGAGGTGGGGTTTGGGGTTTCGGCGTAGAGGGCCTGCCAGAGGACCCCTCGAGCCCGCTCCACTTCTCCCAGCACCACTAGGTCCAAAGCCGCGCTGTCCACCATGCGGTACCAGGCCGCCTTACGGGCCTCAAAGTCGTGGGGGTAGGCCTGCTGAACCAGCGGGCGGAAGGAGCGCAGGAGCTCGAGGTAGATGGCGTAGGCTGGGCCATACTCGGCTGCCAACCGCTCTTTGATGCGCACCCCCAGGGCGGGGGCTGCTCCGCTGGTAGAAACAGCCAGGATGAGGTCCCCCTGGCGGTGTACCGCAGGCAGGATGAAGTCGCAGTAGGCGGGGTCGTCCACTGCGTTGAGCCAGACCCGTCGAGCTCGAGCGGCCTGGGCCACTAGGGCGTTAATCCAGCGCCCCGCAGGATGGGCCACGCACAGCCAGACCCCTTCCAGGTCGCTTGGCAGGAACCCTCGGTGGTGCCAGACGATGGCTCCTTGTTCTACCAGGTCTTCCAGCTCGGGGTGGGAAAAGGGGGAGACCAGCACCACCTGGGCCCCCGCTTGCGCGAGGCGCCGCACCTTGGCTGCGGTTTCGGCCCCTCCCCCTACGAAGAGCACCCGCTTGCCCCGCAGGTCCAGCATCACCGGGAAGAACATCTACCGTACCCCCTTGAGCACCAGGTGCGAGCCCACGAAGATGAGCCAGAACAAAAGGCCTACCCGGAAGGGCCGCTGGGCCACGTGCTGGGCCAGCAGAGCCCCGGTGAGGGAGCCCAGAAGCCCACCCAGGCCGAGCTTGAGGAGAAGAGTTGGGTCCACCTGGCCCAGCGCGGCGTGCAGGCCGCCACCCACCAGACCTAGCCCCAGGCCAAACCAGATGTCGGTGCCCACCACGGCTTTGGGGCCGAGGCGGGTGCCGCTGAGCAGGAGGAGGGTGCCCAACGCGCCCGCTCCGGCGGAAGAGAAGCCCATCTCCAGCCCGATAAAAGCCGCGCCCAGCACCAACCAGACTGGCCGCAGCACCTTGGGGCGGAAGTCCTTGCGGAAGGTCAGGTAAAGGTTGGCTAGGGCGCATAGGAGCACCGTGGCCCCAATGACCACCAGGACCAGCTCGCGCTGGGACTTGAGCGCGCCCAGGGCCAGGCTGCCCACCGCGGCGGCCGGGATGCCCCCCAGCAGCAGGAGGCCTAGGGTACGCCGGTCCACCTGGCCTTGCCGGAGGTAGACCAGCCCAGCCGGTATCTTGGCGAAGAAGGCGTAGAGCAGAGCGGTGCCCACCGCCACTTCCACCGGAACATCCAAAAAGAGGAGCAGCACGGGTGCGGTTAGAGTGCCCCCGCCTACCCCAGAGAGGCCGATGGCCACCGCAATAAGGAAGCCAATCAGGATTTCCATCCCACCCCTCCTTGGGCTTGGTAGGCTTTGCGCAGCACCTCGGCCACCTCGGGGCGGGTGAACTCCAGCGGCAGGGCTTCCCCGGCCCGAAGCAGTTCCCGCACCCGGGTTCCTGAGAGCAGCAGATGATGCTCAGGGCCGTGGGGGCAGGTGCGGCGGCTCACGATGGTTCCACAGCTTCGGCAGTGGAAGGTGTGCTCAAACTTCAGGATTTCTATGCCAATCTCCCCAGGGGCGAACAGCTCAAAAATCTCCTGGGCCTCGTAGGGGCCGTAGTAGGAGCCCACTCCGGCATGGTCGCGCCCCACGATGAAGTGGGTGCAGCCGTAGTTCTTGCGGCTGATGGCGTGCAGAATGGCCTCGCGCGGCCCGGCATAGCGCATGGCCGCTGGGTAGACCCCCAGCAGCACCCGCTCCTTAGGATAGTAGCGCTCCAACAACACCTGGTATGCCTGCATCCGCACCGTGGCAGGCACATCGTCGCTTTTGGTCTGCCCCACCAGGGGGTTGAGAAACAGGCCATCCACCAGCTCGAGGGCGACTTTGTGCAGGTACTCGTGGGCCCGGTGGATGGGGTTGCGGGTCTGGAAGGCCACCACGGTCTTCCAGCCTTTTTGCGCGAAGAGGGCCCGGGTCTCCGCAGGGGTGTAGTGGTGCTCGGGGAAGTCCCCCCGGGAGAGGCGGAAGAGCCAGACGGGACCGGCTAGGTAAACCTCCCCTGAGGCCAGCAGGGCTGCTACCCCAGGGTGGGCTTGGTCGCAGGTGCGGTAGACCTTTTTCGCTTCGGCTTCTTTGTCCGGGCGGTACTGCTCCTCTACCTCCAGAAGCCCCACCGTTTCACCCCGGTAGACCAGGCGTGCCCTCCGCAGGCCGCGGGCGGTCTTTGGGTCCACCCCCAGGGTGATGGGGATGCTCCAGGGCAGACCGTTGGCCAGGCGCAGGTACTCCAGGACGCTTTGGTAGTCGGCCTGGCCCATGAACCCTTCCAGAGGGGAGTAGACCCCGGTGGCGATGAGCTCGAGGTCGGCGTAGCTTCGCTCCGAAAGCTGCACTGCGGGTAGGTGGGCGTAAGCTTCTGGCTCCTCCTCGAGCAGCCGGTTGACCAGCCGCCCCCCATGGGGTGGGGGCAGGGTGGGTTTGCTTACAATATTTGTAATCTTTTCCATGGCAAAAAGACCTCCCATAAGGCCCTTGGGCTAAGCCCGTCCCTAAAGCGCTTCTTTCCCTACCCAAAGCCCGCACTCGGTCTTGCCCCGTCCAGCCCAGCGGCCGGCTCGAGCCGGCTCCCCAGGCCGCACCGCGCGGGTGCAGGGCCAACAGCCGATGCTCAAGAACCCAGCCCAGTAAAGGGGGTTGACGGGCAGCTCGTGGGCTTTGGCGTAGGCCTCCAGCCGCTCACGCGTCCAGTAGGCCAGCGGATTGATGCGTACCCGCTCGCCCGGCTCCACAAAGCCAAGGTGGGCCCGGGTGGAGGCTTGGTCGCGGCTGCGGGCGTTGAGCAGCGCCCGGGGCTTCTTCCGTTCCAGGTAGGCCCTAAGCGGGGCTACTTTGCGCGCGGCGCAGCAAGCGTCGGGGTCGGTGCGGTAGCGCTCCTGGCCCCATGGCTCAGGCTCTAGGCCGGCGGTTAGGGTCACGAATTGGAGGTCCGGATAGCGCTCGGCCAGCCGGTCGCGGGTTTGCAGGGTTTCCGGGAAGTGGTAGCCGGTGTCCACAAAAACCACCTCCCCTCGGTAGCCAGCTTTGTAGGCCAGGTCTATCAGCACCGTTCCGTTTAGGTTGAAGGCGCTGGGTAGGATGAGGTCAGGGTAGGTCTCTAGGGCCCAGCCGATGACCTCCAACGGGTCGGTTTCCTCGGTCCAAGCGGGGTTCATGCGGGCACCTCCAGTCGGATGCCAAAAGGCTCTAGCGCCTCTTCCAGGCGCTTTAGGCATTCGGGTAGGGTTTCTTGGTCGGTGCGGAGGTGCAGGTCGGGGTGGAGGGGGGGCTCATAGGGGTCGCTGACCCCTGTGAACTGGGGAATCTCGCCCCGCAGGGCCCGGGCATAGAGGCCCTTTACGTCCCTTCGGGCCACCACCTCCAGGGGAGCGTCTACGAAGACCTCGAGCTTCCGCGGAGCCTGGGCCAGCACCTCCTCGCGGGTGGCCCGGTAAGGGCTGATAGCGCTTACCAGCACGATTACCCCGTGCTTGGCCAGTAGGTTGGCCACATAGCCGATGCGCCGTACGTTGGTGTCGCGGTCTTCCCGGCTAAAGCCCAGGCCCTTGGAGAGGTGTTCCCGTACCGCGTCCCCGTCCAGAAGCTCGGTGGCGTAGCCAGCCGCCTCGAGCCGGGCTTGCAGGGCCTGGGCCAGGGTGGTTTTCCCCGCTCCCGAGAGGCCGGTGAACCAGACCACCAACCCTTGAGGCTTCAGCCCCATCTCCATCCCCCTTTGACTTTTGGAAAGGCCAGGCTCGTGCGTTGCATCGGTGTCCTCCCTTGTCTTTGGCCGCTTTAGAACCCAGGTCGCACCTGGCACCAAGCCCGGCGGGCTCAGGGAGCCCCCAGGTGGGTTGCCGCGGCGTCTGTTCCCTCGGCTGTTCTAGGTAAGTGGGGCCTTACCCCCTCTGGGCCCTGGGCCCAGATGGCAGGTAGGTTAGCATAGATGACAAGTTTTGTAAACTAATCCCCTTTGACCATCCCGGCTCCGCCGTGGTATTTTTGAACCTGCGCTGCGCGGCGTCGGGGAGTAGCGCAGTCTGGTAGCGCATCTGCTTTGGGAGCAGAGGGTCGCTGGTTCGAATCCAGTCTCCCCGACCAAACCGCACCCGTGCGGGAGTAGCTCAGTTGGCAGAGCGTCAGCCTTCCAAGCTGAATGTCGCGGGTTCGAATCCCGTCTCCCGCTCCAACCGCGTCCAGCACGCAATAACCCGCACTTTTGACTTGGTACAAAACTTGCATTTTTATTATCCCCTACTAAGCGTCAACGGCAGAGGCAGTCTACCCCGCCCTGACCGCCGTTTGCAACCCGACCGGCGGCCCCTTATTGGCCGAGGCTCTCGGTGGCCCGCCGCACCGTCTCTCGGCTACGGTTTCCACGAGCCTGATGTCGGCCTCTAGCGGACAGTTGGCCAGGGCCAAGACCGCCAAGGCGCAACCGGCTGCCTTGAAGGGAACCTGGTAGGCGTGGTCGTTGTAGATGCCGCCATGGGCTGGGCCTACCAGCTTCAGGCTTTCCAGAAGCACAGTTGGACTGACCTGTTGCTCCTTTTGTTAGCGCGAATAAGCGGTAATCGGCCTGCTGCGTAAGGGGGTGCGGCAGAAGGAAAAGAACGTGTGCGGAAAGCGCCGCACCCGCCCGAGCGTTTGCGCAGGCCGAGTGGCCCCGCCTTGCCGCACCACGTGACGCACGCTGATTGAGTGCGTCACGCGGTATTTCCTTTATTCGGGGGTCGCCCCTTTCAGGAAGCGGGCGGCCTCTTCGAGGGAGGCGAATACGCGGGTAGGGCCGTTGTACTCCTTCAGGCTTACGGTGCCCTCGAAGGGCGGTAGAAACTTCAGCAAGTACCACCTACCAGCAATCTTGAAGCGGTATAGGCAGCCACAGCCCTTGGGGTCTATCACCCGCACCCGTGAGCCCTTCGGTGGGAGCTCGGGCACAGAGTGCCAGTGGGTGGGGCACCCCGAAGGGTCGGGGTCACGGGTAGGGGTAGTGGAGTTTTGAGTTTTCGCGGAAGGGTCTGCTAAAGTTGCTAAACTTGCTAAACCGGTTGGGTTATCCTCGTTCAGGACGCAAGTTTCAGCTTTAGCAGGTTCTGCTAAAGCGCTGCTAAAGTCTGCTAAAGTTGCTAAACCCCCAGGGGCCGGGTTCTCATCTTTAGCAGGTTTAGCAGGGTTTAGCAACGGATTAGCGGGGTCTGCTAAAGGGGTGGAATCCTGTCCTGGAGGGCAAAAGTCTTTGCCGTTTAGCAGATTAGCAACTTTAGCAGGGGGTAACTCGGAAAACTCAAACTTGGGGAAGGGCATGGGGGGACACCTCCCAAACTTCAGAGCGTTTGGCGCCCTCGACCTCGAACCCTGTTCGGGGGGCGATGTAGTGGTGGGCCTCAAGAATCCGTAGAACCTCCCTGGCCTTGGCCGCGCTACGCACCCCAGCGGGGCCAAACTGGTACACCTCCGCCAAATGGAATACCCGGCGGCCCTTGGCTTTGCAATGCTCCACCACCCAGGCCAGCACCTCGCCGGCGAGAAGGAGCTCTCGGGGGATGCGGTATCCGCCTACCAACCGCAAAGCCTCGGCCCCGTAGAACTGGGCCAGGACGATACCCCGCTCGACGGCCTCTCGGTTTAGCTGAGGAGCCTCGGGGTTGCTGAAGAGGGCCAGCACCCCGGCCAGCCGCAGGGCGTGCTCAGGGAGCTTTGAAGCCAAGGCGCGGATGGGGGCCAGGTCTCCGGGGATGTTCCTCTCGACATGGTCATGAAAAGCTGTCCAGAGACGCTTCGCCTCGGAGTGCAGGGGCAGCGGTCGGAGCTCTAGGCCCCGCTTCTTGCTCTCCGGGTCATCCAGCACCCGGCGCTTGAGGGCCTCCAGGATGTTGGCCAACCGGGCGGCATACGCCTGATAGGCCGGGGTCTCGGCGATGTCCTCGGCAACGTAATACCGGCCCCCAGCGGTGCTCAAAGGGGCGGCGGTGAGCATCCGGGCCAGGATGCCCTGCCCCTGGGCCAGCGGGTCACTTAGAAGGGTGCGGGCCACCTCAGGCTGGGCCATTAGGTGCAGAGCGAGCCTGCGGTTGAAGAGGAGGGTGGCCCCATCCCCCGCCCTTACGCGGTCAATGGGGCGGCCATCCCAGAGTTCCGACAACCCTGCAATCGTGCGGAGGCGGTGGTCTCGGGCCATCGCATAACCGCCCAGGAACGAGCCCCCCTCGGAGGAGAAGAGGCCCACAGCAGGCCAACCCACAGCCAGCAGCTTGACGAGCCCTTCGAGTGTGGGCTCACCCGTGAGCATGATGCCGCTCCAGGGCTCGGGCGGCGGGGGGCCGAGCTCCTCAAGGGCGGCGTCTTTTTCAGCCCTGCCCTTGCGCTTGTCTGCGAGAAGGCGTTTGCGCTCGGCTTCCCACACGGCCATCTGGCCCTGCCAGCGGGTGTACTCCTCTTGCTGGGCCAGGTGCAGGGCTTTCTGGCGTTCGCGAATGGGAGCAGTAGCGACCTCGTCCACCGCGCTTTTGCGTTCGCCTGATTCGGCGATGGTGAGCAGGTAGAGGTTCAGCGGATAGGTGCGCCCATCAAGGACAACGTTAGCCAGCCCTTGGGTCGCCATGGACGCGGCGGCCAGGAAGGAAGCTCCCACCAGCGCATTAGGGGCTTGCACCACGCGCAGGGTCTCACGGGCGACGGCTTCGAGGGGGCCGAGGGCCCCCAAGGGGAAGAGCTCGGGAGCCTCGGGGTCGCGGTATAGGGGTAGTGGCTCCGGCCAGAGGGCCTCGATTGTGGCTTCAGGGGCTTCTAACAGGTCTGTGAAGGGGTTATAATCCAGCATAGATTCGCTCCTTGCCCCGCCCTACCAGGCGGGGGTTTTGTTTGCAACCAACACGTCCAACCAATCAGCGCCAGGGGTACGCGGCACGGCCAGCCGCACCCGGCGGCCCTCGGCGAGCAGCCGCCCTGCGAGCTTGCGGGCGGCCTCTAGCCCGGCCCTATCGTGGTCGGCGGCAATGACCACCTCGCGAGCCTCAGGGGGCAGCACCACCCGCTCCAGGCCTCCGGCGCTCACACAGGCCCACACCGGCCAGCCGGTAACCCCACGGACGGCCAGGGCGGTCTCGATGCCTTCGGTAAGGGCTAAGGGTTTGTCTGCTTCGAGAGGGTAAAGACGAATCGCAGCGCCCAGGGGTTTGCTTCCGGCGGCCAGCTTCTTCTCCTTCCGGCCCGAACCATCGGGCTCAAGGAAGGTCAGGTGCAGGCCTCGAAGCTCACCGCGCACATCCTCGACGCGGGCCAGCACCACGGGCCGGTCGCCCCACAAGGCCAACCTCAGCGAGGGGGGAGGCTCGATATTGAGCCCTCGGGCCCGTAGGTAGGCCCTGAGCAGGGGATGGTCGGGCTTGGCCGATTTCCACCAGCGCTCCCAGGGTTCACGCACCCCGGCCTCGGGGGTGGGGGCTTCCGCTCGGCGGCGTGGGGCCAGCCAGGGCCGGTCAGAACCCCTGTAAAGCTCCCGCCAGCTTAGGCCCACCGCATGGAGCACGGCCTCGGCAGGGCAGCCCGCAAAGCAATGCAGAAGCACCCGCTCGCCTTCGAGGCGAATGCTCAACGCTCTGTTGCGCCCGCTCCCGTGGGCAGGGCAGGTAGCTGTCCACCTGTCCGGCCCGGCGGGCTTGACGTGAGCGAGGCGCTCCAGCAGGCGGTTGTGCGGTTGACTGTCGTCGAGGTTTGAAAAAGTATCGGCCACGGTTTACCTCCGCCCGTGGCCGGTGTAACCTAAAGGGAGCCCCTGCAAAAGGCTCCTGGTCGGTTCACCGGCCAGGGTTTTTTTCGTTCTAACAACTCCTTGACAGCACGCGACGGCTCCCCTCAGGAAGCATCGCTTTCTTGCCGGTTGCCCAGGCCGCCACTCAGCAGGGCCTCTAACACGGTGCGGGGGAGCACATAGCCACGGCCCAGCCTGATGCCGTACTTGCGCATCAGCCTGTAGGCCGCGTCGCGGCCCACCAGTTGGGGGCCCAGCACTTCGCGGAGTTGGGACAGGTTCAGTAGGGGGGGTAGCTTCTCGTTTTCCATGTTTTCCTCCAAAACAAAACCCCCGAGTGTGGCTCGGGGGTCGCCTGCTGAGGGTTGGTTTATTCGCGATATTTGCTGAGAATCTCTTGCAGCACATGCCCGCCGTGGATGAGGCGCAGCTTCTGGCCGAACGCGAACGTCTCCGCGTGGTCGAGGCCCGCTGTTTTGAGCCCCACGTGCTTGAAGGGGCCCAATAGCCCTAGTTCGCGGGCGACCTTTTCGCGTTGCCCCTCCGAATCGGCTATGCGCTTGCTGAGCGCCCACCAATCTTGCGCCAACTTGCGAAAGTAGTCCTCAAGCCCGGCTACCAATGAGGCGGCCTGCTCCAAAAGCTGGTCGTGGGTCGCCAGAAGCATTCTGTACTCTGCCTCCAGCTTTTCCCTTTGGCGGGCGGCCTCGATTTCAGCAATCCGAGCCTCAATGGGCTTGGCCTCCTCAGCCAGGCGGGCAAGTAGTCGCTCAACGGCAACCACCTCCACGTTCGCGGCTACTTGCTCCTCGGCGCTGTGGGCGGCGTCCAAACGCTTTTGTGCAACCGCCAGACGCCCTTCGAGTTCGGCCTTGCGCTCCAAAAGGGGCTTCAGCCTCCCTTTGAGGGCCTTGTACTCGTCGTACTCGTCGGGTTGAGGCGGTAGTGGGGTGGTTTCCAGAACAACAAGCTCTTGCAGGGCACTCCTGGTGTCCTTCTCCATATCTCACGCTCCTTGTGGGGATTTCCGCGCACGTGCGGATAGTAGCAGTTTACAGCGGTTTGATAAGTGCGGTATTGGCTATAGCCACATGCCTGTCTACTGAAGGGTGGGGCCAGTCTTTGCTTAGTTGTCCGAGGTGACCAAGAGCTGGCTACAAAACTCGTCCAAGACAACCTTCAAGGCTGCCCCGGAGCTTTGCGACTACAATGGGGAGTATGGAGAATAAACCCGACCTGGAAATGCTCAAACCCCTCACCCTTGTTTGCGGCATTGGCCTCACCAACGTATCCATCGCCCAAGAAGCCATTTTTGCGGCGATGGATTTTGAAGCGGCTTACCAAATGGTTCATGGGGCGGATGAGACGGACGGCATCTACGAAGACCCCGCTTACCGGGTGCCCTTCAAGGCGGGCAACTGGGTGGCGGTCTATAGCTCCCAGGTGGTGCCCTCCCCCTTTGCCCGTGGCCCTTATGCCAACATCGGCTTCGGCCCCTTGCGGGTGCTTTGGGTGAACGGTGCGGGCGAATGGGGCTATAGCGAGCACAGCGAGGATGAAGGCGCGCCCGGCAACCTGAAGGAGATGAAGGGCAAGCTGAAGAAGCTCATCGCCACCATCCGCCCGGTGAAGGGCATCCCCGGCTTCCAGATGCCCCCTCAGAAGAGCCTGGACGGCGTGCTCGAAGCCAACGCCGAGCAGGGCTGGCCCCTGGAGCGCCTAATGGCCCTGGCCCGTGGAGAGATTGAGCTGGACAACCCGGCCATGCGCTGGTGGAGGTAGCCGTGCGCAAGCACTTGTACTTTGTCCAGGTGAGAGGCCGGGAGAAAACCTAGTCATGGTATCGCTACGGAAAGGCAGGGGCTTGCAGGGGTCAAACGCTCCGAAGTTTGGGAGGTGTCCCCCCATGCCCTTTCCCAAGTTTGAGTTTTCCGGCTTACCCCTTGCTAAAGTTGCTAATCTGCTAAACGGCAAAGACTTTTGCCCTCCAGGACAGGATTCCACCCCTTTAGCAGACCCCGCTAATCCGTTGCTAAACCCTGCTAAACCTGCTAAAGATGAGAACCCGGCCCCTGGGGGTTTAGCAACTTTAGCAGACTTTAGCAGCGCTTTAGCAGAACCTGCTAAAGCTGAAACTTGCGTCCTGAACGAGGATAACCCAACCGGTTTAGCAAGTTTAGCAACTTTAGCAGACCCTTCCGCGAAAACTCAAAACTCCACTACCCCTACCCGTGACGACCCCTCAGATTGTCCTACCTACTGGCGCGGGCGGTTTATTTTGGTCAGAGCCGCAACCGCTCCAGCGGGCTAAAACGCCGATGGGCATCGCGCAAAGTGGCCGAATCCATGTGCAAATAGATAGAGGTGGTCTCCAGCTTGGAGTGTCCAAGCAACACCTGTAGGCTCCGCAGGTCGCCCCCAGCTTTCAGGTACTCCACCGCAAACGTGTGGCGGAAGGTGTGCGGCCCCACGTGGTCGCGCATAATCCCTGCACGACGGGCGATGCGAATGGTTTCCTGGGTAATCTCCCCGGCCCGCAAAGGGTCGCCGTGGCGGTCGAGGAAAAGCGTGGCCTCACCCGGCCTACGGGGACGGCGCTCGTTGTTGAGGTACTCGTTGATGGCCCTGAGCGAGCGCTCGGAGAAATAGACGATGCGCCCGCCGGTCTTCCCCTCCACCCGCATGGTGCGCTCCCGCCAGTAAATCGCATCAAGCTGGAGCGAGACTGCCTCACCCCGGCGGATGCCGGTGTCGAGCAGAAGCCGATACAAGGCCAGTTTGCGCCGGGCGTTGGGGGGCTCTGAGGCCGCCGCGAAAAAAGCCCGTAGCTCGTCCGGGGTGAACGGTTGGACAACCTGTTTGGGGGGGCGGTAGTGGGGCAGCTCCAGCGACAGGTCGGTCTGGGTGTAGCCGCGCTGATAGAGCCATTTGAGGAAGGGCCGCAACGCCCGCTCGTACTGCGAGAGGGTGCTGATGGAGACGGAAATGCGCCGACCCCGCCCGCCTTGCGAGCGCTTAGCGGCAAACCAATCCAGCAAAATGGCCGGGGTCAGCTCGGCCAAGTCGCGCGCCCCCGTCTCCTCCATCAACAGCCGCGCGGCGGTCTCCTGCCAGTGCACCGTAGCGGGGCTTTTGCCGTGAGCCTCCCGCTCCCGCAGATATTGCCCGAGCAGGGCGTCAAGGTTGGGGGTGGGTCTGGACAGTTTGAGGGGCTTTGGCATAGGCTACCTCCTGGGCAAAAACTCACACGCGCTAACGCTCAGTTTTGAGGGGGGTCAATGCGGGTTTTTGCGTCCAGGACATGCGGGAGTAGCTCAGTTGGCAGAGCGTCAGCCTTCCAAGCTGAATGTCGCGGGTTCGAATCCCGTCTCCCGCTCCAGAAAGTAATCTGAAGGCAAAAACCGCCCCTCTGCTCACCGCGAAACCCCTTTTACGCTGGCCCTCGGCCCTCGCTCGGAGCTCTGGGCCTGATGTTTATACCCTGCTGGCTATGTTTTTCTGGAGTGTGACAGTTTTGTGACACTTTTTTGGGGCTTTTGCTACTGATAATCAGTTTTGTATGGAGCGGCTGGCGCTCATTGGGGTTTCCCAGCGGCGAGGGGGCAGCGCGGCCCTGCAGGCTTGGAACGAGTGGTTGCAGGTCCGGCTCGAGCCGCCGCCGGGGCTGCTGCAGGAGTGGGTGCCCCTTCTGACCTGCAACCGCAGCGAGCTGGTGCTGGCCCTGGGGGAGGGGGTGGAGCTCGAGCAGCTCCGCCAGCACCTAATCCCTTCCCACCTGCCCCGCGGCTACGCCTTTGCCGGAGAGGCTGCCTTGGAGCATTTGGCCCGGGTGGCGGCCTCCTTGGACTCGGTCAACCCTGGAGAGGACCAGATTATGCAACAGGTCAGGGCGGCCTTTGAGGCGGCTTCGGCTGCCGGCACGGTGGGCCCCACCACCAGCTTCGCCTTTCAAAACGCCCTGCGCATCGCTAAGCGGGTGCGTCGGGAGGTGCTGCTGGCCCCCGCCCAGACCTCGCTTTTCAGCCTGGCGCGGCCGGCTTTGGAGGCCATGCTGCCCCGCCCTGCGCGGGTGGCGGTGGTGGGCGCAGGGGAGATGGGAAGCCTGGCCGCCCGTAGCCTGGCCGCTGTGGAGGGTTTGGACCTGTGGGTGGTCAACCGCAGCCTGGATAGAGCCCGTGCCCTGGCCGAGAGGCTGGGGGCTAAGGCTTTGGGACTAGAGGAGTTTTTGGCTAATCCCCCGGCCTTGGACGCGGTGGTGGCGGCTACGCCGGTGGCGGGCCTTCTGGGGCCGGCTTTCTTCCAGAAACAGCCCCGGCTGGTGGCGGTGGTGGACCTGGGGATGCCCAAGAACGTGGTACCCGAGGCGGTGCGTGGGGCGGTGCTCTTTGACCTGGAGCGCCTACAGCGCCTTGGGGAGGAGCGCCGCGCGCGCTTGCAGGCTGATCTGGCCCGGGCCGAGCGGATTGTGCTGGAGGAGGTGGAGCAGGTGGTGATGGAGTGGGCGGAGCGCTCAATGGCCCCGGCCATCGCCCGGATGCGCGAGGTCTACCGCCGCACCTTGGATGAGCTGGTGGGTGAGCTGGTGGGGCCGGAGATGGTGGAGCGGCTGGCCCACCGCTTCGCCCACTTTCCGGTTAAGGGCCTGAGGGGGCTGGCCCGGTGGCATGGGGCCGAGGTAGCCCAGACCTTCCTGAAGGAGGCTGGGTTGTGGGAGGCGGGGCGTGGCTAGGGTGCGCCTGGCCACCCGTGGAAGCCGCCTGGCCTTGTGGCAGGCCGAGTGGGTGGCCAAGCAGCTCGTTCAGCAGGGGGCCGAGGTGGAGCTGGTGGTGGTGGAGACCCAGGGCGACCGCGAAAAGCGCCCCTTTGCGCAGATGCAGGGCCAGGGCTTTTTCACCAAAGCAGTTCAGGAAGCGGTGCTGGAGGGACGCGCCGACTTTGCGGTGCACTCCTACAAAGACCTCCCGAGCGCCCGTCCGGCGGGTTTGGAGATTGCCGCGGTGCCGCCTCGAGAGGACCCCCGTGAGCTCCTCTTGGTACGGCTGCAAGCGGTGGACCAGGTAGCCCCTGGCCTGCCCCTGCGGGCTGGGGCCCGGGTGGGGAGCAGCGCTGCCCGGCGGCAGGCCCAGCTCGCCCACCTGCGCCCCGACCTTTCCCTTTTGGAGCTGCGGGGCAACGTGCTCACCCGGGTGGAAAAGCTTCGGCAGGGCGAGTACGACGCGGTTCTTTTAGCCTACGCGGGGGTGCGACGGCTAGGGCTGGACTTAAGTCCCTTCCACTGGCAGGTGCTTCCGCCTACGCTTTTGGTGCCAGCCCCGGCCCAAGGGGCGTTGGCCCTGGAGTGCCGCCAGGACGACAAGCGTCTGAGGGCCTTGCTGGAGCCTTTGGACGACCCCTCGGCGCGGCGTGCGGTGGCGGCGGAGCGCGGTCTTATGGCCCGCTTGGCCGGGGGTTGCCAGCTTGCCTTGGGGGCGCTGGCCCAGGAGACGCCGGAGGGACTCCAGCTCCTGGCCTGGTACCGGGGCCGAAGCTACCAGGCCCGAGGGTCGGACCCAGAGGCGGTGGCGGAGGCGGTTTTCAAGGAGATTTGCAGCGAGTACCCGGAGGTGGTATGCGAATCGCCCTGACCCAGTCTGAGGGCCGCTTGGCGGGTTTGCAGGAGGCCTTGGAGGCTATGGGCCTCGAGGTTTGGCGGGTTCCCCTGGTGCAGACCCGCTTTCTGCCTGCTGACCTGACCCCCATCCAGGACTGTCGTTGGTGGCTTTTTACCAGCGTCGCGGCGGTGCGGGCGGTGCAGGCTTTGGGGGCCAGCCTCGAGGGGCGGAGGCTGGGTGCGGTGGGCCCTGCGACCCAGCGGGCTTTGGAGGAGGCGGGGGGGGTTGTGGAGCTGGTGGCCCCGGAGGGGAACGCGCTGAGCCTGGCCAAGGCTTTTCTGGCCCGGCGCCCCTTCGGCTTTGTGGGCCTGCCCCAGGGCAACCGGGCTCAGCCCCACCTGGCCCGGTGTTTGCGGGAGGCGGGCTACACCGTGGAGGCGGTGACGGTTTACGAAACCCTGGTTCGCCCCTGGCCGCAGGGTCTGGAGGCCCCCGAGCTGCTCTTGCTGGCCAGCCCCTCTGCGGTGGAGGCCCTGCCCGAAGCGGTGGGAGGAAGGGCTCACAGCCTGGCCTTGGGCCCGAGCACCGCGGCGGCTTTGGGGGAGCGGGGCTGGTCCTACACCCTTCTGGCCAGTCCCAGTGTGGAGGCCGTTTTGCAGGCCATTCGGGATATCCGAGGTGAACTGTGCTTGACTTGAAAGAACCCAAGACCCTGCCGCTGGATGCCCCCTTTCGGCTGACCCAGCGGCCCCGGCGGCTGCGGGCCACGGCGGCTCTGCGGGAGAGCGTTGCGGAAACCCACCTTCGGCCTACCGATTTCATTGCGCCCTTCTTTGTGCTGCCCGGACGGGGTCCTTCTGAGGCTATCCCGGCCCTGCCTGGGGTTTACCGCCACAGCGTGGAGGGGTTTTTGCGGGAAGCAGAGCGGGCCTTGAGGCTAGGGGTGCGCTCCTGGCTCCTCTTCGGGGTGATGCCCGAGGAGGCCAAGGACCCCCTGGGCCAAAGCAGCGCCGACCCTGAGGGGCCGGTGCCCCAGGCCGTCCGTGCGGCCCGCAGGGCTTTTGGCGAGGAAGCAGTCATCTACACCGATGTCTGCCTTTGCGCCCACACCTCCCACGGCCACTGCGGGGTGCTGAAGGAGACCCCCCGTGGGCTGCGTATAGACAACGACCGCTCGTTGCGCCAACTTGCGGCGATGGCCCTTGTCCACGCCGAGGCTGGGGCCGACTTTGTGGCCCCTTCGGACATGATGGACGGCCGGGTGGGCTACATCCGCCGGGTCTTGGACGAGGCGGGCTTTATCGAGGTGGGGGTCCTCTCCTACGCCGTCAAGTACGCCAGCGCTTTCTACGGCCCTTTCCGCGAGGCGGCCAAGAGCGCCCCTAGCTTTGGCGACCGGGCCAGCTACCAGATGGATGTGCGCAACGCCCGGGAGGCTTTGCGGGAGGCTGCTCTGGACGAGGCCGAGGGAGCCGATATGCTCATGGTCAAGCCGGCTTTGGCCTACTTGGATATCTTGGCCCGCCTGCGTCCCAGCACCCCGCTGCCCCTGGTGGCCTACAACGTGAGCGGGGAGTATGCCATGCTCAAGGCCGCTGCCCAAGCCGGGGTGCTGGACGAGGCCAGGGCGGTGCGGGAGACGCTTTGGGCCATCAAGCGAGCAGGGGCCGACCTAATCGTGAGCTACCACGCTTTGGAGGCCCTCGAGCAGGGATGGCTTTAGGTGGGGGGTATGCCTGGGCGAATTCTGAGCGGGCTGGCTTCCTTTCGGAACCGGGGTGGCTGGGGGCCTTGGCCCCAGCGGGGGCGCTGGGTCTGGCTGGCCTTTGGCCTGGTGGTGGGTTTTCTCCTCGCCCAGGTGGGCTGGTGGCTGGTTTTTCAGCGCAACTACATCCAGCAGAACATTGAGTACGCCGAGACCGCCTGGCTACAGGAGGCCGCCTTGGTACAGCAGCTCTGGGCCGCCACCGCCCCCGAGAAACGCGCCGCTTTGCGGGCTGAGCTAAGAGCGGCCTTTCCTCACCTCGAGGTGGAAGGTGAGCGGGTCTATGTGAACCCCGAGCGGTTGGCGGCCTACCGGGCCGAGCAGATGCGCTACCTACGGATGTTCGCTTACGAGGGGCCGGTCTTCTTGCTGGTGATGCTCCTGGGGCTTTACATCATCGCCCGGAGCCTCAGGAGCGAACAGGAACTCAAGCGGCGCCAGCAGAACTTTTTGATGGCCGCTACCCACGAATTCCGCACCCCCTTGAGCACCCTGCGCCTTTTGGTCCAGACCCTCGAGCTGCGCGAGCTGCCCCGGGAGAAGCAGCTCGCCTACCTGGGACATATGGCCCAGGAGGTGGCCCGCCTGGAGGACCTCACCGAGCGCCTTCTGGCCACCTCGAGGCTGGCCCAGGGGCTGGGGCAGGTCAGGCCTGAACCCCAGGACCTGAACCAGGCCGCCGGGCGCTGTCTGGCCCGGCATCAGGCCAGCCTGAAGGCCCGGGGGGCCAGCCTCCACTTCCAACCCTTCCCCAGCCCGCTGCCCGTGGAGATTGACCCTGAGGCGTTTGGCCTGGTGCTCTCTAACCTCCTGGACAACGCCGTCAAGTATAGCCCAGGCGAGGAAAAACCGGTCTGGGTGCGGCTCCGGGCCGAAGGAGGGCGGGCTTTGCTCGAGGTCGAAGACCGCGGGGTGGGCCTGCCCCAGGCCGAGCTGGAAAGCATTTTTGAGCCCTTCTACCGGGTGGGGGACGAAGAGACCCGCCGCACCCGGGGGC
>NZ_QWKZ01000090.1 GCF_003574085.1 Meiothermus luteus
ATGAGGGTCTCTGCGTCAAGATGGTAGGTCAGCCAAAGGCTACGTTCTGGGGGTGCTCACGGTCTTGTGGCATAGCACCCCCTCTTTTTTCACACCCTGGGGGGACAGATCAAGTAGCACACGAAGGCATTAGACAAGCTTACTTACCGTGGGGTATCTTCGCGGGCCGGGTAGCCCATCTGCCGGAGCCACTTCTCGCGGGTCAGGGTGGTGGAGAGGACGGGCTCTAAGGTGATGTCCACCCCGCTTCTATCCGGCATCACCGTGGCGATGTTGCCGTTTACGCGGTACCAGCCAAAGAGGTCGCCCTCGTCCTGGGTGCCGTTGTTGTTCACATCCTTCCAGGCCGAGATGCGGTAGCCCACCAGGCCGGTGGTCGAGAGGTTGGTGCGGCTGTAGGGGGCCTGGGTGCCGGTCTGGTTGATGACCACCGGATTGAAGTCCAGCCATAGGCTCAGGGTGGGGCTCTCGCGCAGCACCGCGTCAAAGTAAATCCGGGTGCCTTGCACGTTCTGGGCGGGCGGGGGGGTGGTGGGGGGCTGCACCACGGTCAGGGTGATGCGGGTCTCGCCCTGCACGGTCTGGCCGCCCACGCTGGCGCTGCCGCTGACCACCAGGGTATAGGTGCCGGGGGTGCTGCCGGCTGGGAGGGTCAGGGTGGTGCTGTTGCCCGCCACGGGGCTGGCGGGGCTAAAGCTAGGGGTGGTGCCGTTGGGCTGCCCGCTTATACTCAGGTCCACCGGCTCGCTAAAGTTGATGCGGCTGATGCCGATGGTCACGTTGGCGCTCGCACCGGTGTTGAGGGTGAGGGCGTTGGGGCTGGCCGAGAGCACCAGCGAGCGAGGGGGCGGGGTGTTCAGACGGGCCAGGGCAGCCTGCGCGTCTATCAGCCCCGCGCCGCACTCGAGGCCGCTGGGCCGGTTGCACTGGGCGGCGCTCAGGGGCCGGGCGGTTTCCTTCAGGATGGAGAGCCCTTCGGCGGCGCTCAGGGTAGGCTTTTTGCTCTTCATCAGGGCCAGCAGGCCGGCCACGTGGGGCGCCGCCATCGAGGTGCCCGCCTTGCCCCCGTACTGCCCGTTGCCCAGGGTGCTTACCACTTGCTGTCCGGAAGGTTCACCGCCGGGGGCCATCAGGTCAATCCGGGTGCCGTAGTTGGAGTACGAGGCCCGGTGGCCCATGGCATTGGTCGCGCCCACCGTGATCACCCCACTGCACCCGGCCGGGCTGAAGGTGCTGGCGTCCACGTTGGCGTTGCCCGCCGCCACCACGATGATGGCGCCGGCGTTGTTTGCCTCGTTGATGGCCTGTTGTAGTACAGGGGCGTTGGTACAAGCCACCGGCCCTCCCAGCGACATATTAATCACGCCAGCAGGGTTCGCGTTGGCCGGAACGCCGGGCACGTTCAGTCCTGCGGCCCATCTCAGAGCATCGGCCACGTCGGCCAGGGTGCCGCTGCCCCCACTCAAGGCCCGGACGGGCAGGATTCTGGCCCCCCAGGAGACCCCGGCCACCCCCAGGCTGTTGTTGGTGGCGGCGCCCACCGTGCCGGTGACGTGGTTGCCGTGAAAGTCGGTGCTGGGGGCGGTGTCCTCGGGGTTGGGGTCGCGCCCATCGCCGTCGCCAGCGTCGGCAGCGTTGGAATAAAAGTCGTAGCCCGATAGGAGCTTCCCGGCCAGGTCGGGGTGGCCCGCCACCACGCCCCCATCAATCACCGCCACCGTGACCGGATGGGAAGCGCCGGTTTCGATGTCCCAGGCGCCCGGTAGCTGGATGGCCTCGTAGTGCCAGCGCTGGTTGGGGTACTGGGGGTCGTTGGGGGTGGCCTGGGCAAAGAGGATGTAGTTGGGGTGCGCATACTCCACATCGCTGCGGCTTTGCAGGGCCTGTAAGGCGGCCAGGGTGTCGGCGCGGCGCAGGTTGGCGCGGTAGAGGTAGGTGCGCTCGGTGCCCAGCGGCCTCGCCTGCTGGAGCTCCACCCCCAAAACCGAAAGCCTATTGAGCGATTGCAGGCTGACCTGGGGCTTGAACTTCACGATGAACTCGCCCTCCACAAACGGGGCTGTGAGGTCGGCACTTTGCAAAGAGGTTTGCAGGGCGATGCGAACCGTTCCGCTGATGACCCCGCTGCCAGGAGGGGGAGGGGAGGGGGGCTCGAGCACCGTGACCCTCACCGAGGCGCTCTTGCTGGGGTCGGCCACGCTGCGGGCGGTGATGGTCGCCGTTCCGGCGGACGCTCCGCGCACCACCCCGTTGTTTACGGAAGCGATGCTGGGGTTGCTGCTGTTCCAGGTGACCTCGGTGTTCGGGCTGCCGCTTACCCGAGCCACAACGGTGCGCTCCTGGCCTATATCTAGAGCAAACTCAGTGCTGGGCTCGAGGGCGACGTTGATGTTTTCGGCCGGAGGGCTTGGGGAGGAGCAGGCGGTTATCAAGAAGACCAGCAAGCTAGGCCAGCGGCTGCGCATGCCTAAAGCCTACCCTGTGGGCCGCTTTGGGCTGTGAGGGCTAGCTAAAGGGGTCTTTCCCGTACCAGGGGAAGGTAGCCCAGAAGGGCCAGGAAGAGGAGCCCGCTCCACAGGAGCAGGGCGGTGCTGTACCCCCAGGCCAGCGCCACCCCCAGCCCCCACTGCAGCAGGAATACCCCGATGAACCCCAGAAAGTTGATGGCGGTCACGGCCCGGCCGGTGAGGGCGGTGGGGAAGCTCAGCCGGGCCTGGGCCAGGCTCAGGATGTTGAAGGCTCCGGTGAAGCCCATCAGGAGGTAGACCAGGTAGAGCAGAGGGAGGGGCATCTGAGGCCAGAGGGCCAGGAGCAAAGGCCCCAGGGCGAAGCCCAGGCTGGCCGCCAGGAGTACGCGAGAAAGCCCCAGCCGGTCGGCCAGGGCTCCGCTCAGCAGGTATCCGAGGACCGCGGCCAAGGAGAAAGCGAACAGCAAGGCGCCCACCTCGAGCCCCCCCATGCCCCGGGCCTTATAGAGGAAGTCCCCACCCCATAGGGTCTGCCAGGCTAGGAAGCCGCCTCCTAGGACGAAATTTAGGGCTCCTATCCGCCAGAAAACCCCACTTTTCCAGATAACCCCAGCCCCCTCCTGGGGCTTGCTTTGGGGCAGGGGGGTTCCTTTGGGGGTATTTTGGACCCCTAGGGCCACCGTGAGCGCCACCAGTACGATGACCAGAGCCCCCCACTCAAAAACCCCCCGCCAGCCGATCTGTTCCTTGAGCCAGGCCAGCGGCGAGGAGGCGGCGATGGCTCCCGAGGCCCCCAGGGCCACGTAGAGCCCGCTCACGCTGGCGTAGCGCGAGGAGGGGAACCAAAGGGAGAAGGCCTTTAGGGCCCCCATCAGGGCGGCCGCGAAGCCCACCCCCAAAAGGGCCCGGCCCAGCGAGAGGGCAGCAAAGCTCTGGGCGGAGGCGAACACCAGGGCCCCCACCGCTCCGAGCAGCATCAGGGTGGGGTGCACAAAACGGGGGCCGAACCGATCCAGCAGCCCGCCCAAGGGGAGCTGGACCAGGGCAAAGGTCAGGTAGAAGAGGCTGGTCATCAGCCCAAGCTCGGCCGAGGTAAGCCCCAGGTCGCGCCTCAGGTCGGGGGAGATGACCGCATTGGTCGCACGAAAAAAGTAGGAGAGAAAGTAGGCCAGCAGGAGTACCAAAAAGACCCGGACGGCGGCGGACATGCGCCCCCATCTTACTTGCTTTTTTGCAGGTGGGGTAAAGGCGGTTTCTGGGGTTACGAAAAGCGCCGGGAGCAGTGTAGACTATGTGCTTGGCGACCCCAGGCGGTCGAGCTCGAGGTGTGTCGTGGCTGAAATTCTTGAACGCGAAGGGTACCGGGTTAGGGTGAGGGTTGAGGTGCCCGCTACCCGGGTGGAGCAGGCCTACCAGTCGGTGCTAAAGGGTTACGCCCAGCGGGTGCACCTCCCTGGATTCCGGCCGGGCAAGGCCCCGGCTAAGGTGGTGGAGGCCCGGATTGGCCGGGAATCCCTCCTAGAGGAGGTGAAGGAGCGCCTGCGGGAGGAGACCTTTTCAGAAGCGGCGCAGGAGCTTTCCTTGCTGCCGGTGGGGGTGCGGCTCTTAGAGGAGCAGCTTTCCTTCGGCGAGCCCTACGTCTACACCCTGGAGGTGGAGAACTACCCCGAGGTCAAGCTGCCCGACTGGCGGGGCTTCAGGCTCGAGGTAGAAACCCCCCAGGTTACCGAGGAGGTGCTGAACCGGGCTTTGGATGAGCTCCGCCAGCGCTACGCGGAGCTGGTGGCGGTGGAGCGGGAGGTCCAGGAGAAGGACCATGTGATCGTGGAGACCGAGGACGGCAGCCGCTTCCCGGTGATCATGGAAAGCGCCCAGCCCCACGTGCGCGAGGTGTTGTTGGGTAAGCGGGCAGGGGAAGAGGTACTGGTTCCGGTGAAGGACGGCGACACGGTGCTGCGGGAAATCAAGACCAAAATTCTGGAGGTCAAGGCCCTGCAGCTACCCGAGCTGGACGATGAGTTCGCTAAGACCGCTGGGGAGGACAGCTTGGAGGCCCTTACGGAGAAGGTTCGTCGGAGCCTTCAGGAGCGCTTTGCCCAGGAGGCCCAGAACCTTCGGGCCAACCAGTTTTTGGACAAGCTGGCCGAGGCCATTGAGGTGGAGATTCCCCCCTCTATGCAGGTCCGAGAGGAACAACACCTGCTTGGAAGCCTGGCCGAGGAGCTGCAGGAGCGGCGGATTGGGCTTGAGGACTACCTGGCCTCGCTGCGCCAGCAGGGTAAGCTCGAGGAGTTCACCCAAAGCCTTCGCGAAAACGCGACCAAGCGCCTGCGCCGGTCTTTGGCGGTGGAGGCCTTGGCCGAGGAGCTCAAGACCGAGCTCAGCCCGGAGGAGTTTGAAGCCTACCTAGCCGACCTGGCCCGGGCCTACCGCACCACCCCTACGGCCCTGAAGGAGGAGCTGGGCCGGGAAGCTCTGGCCCGCCTGCGGGTGCAGCGCCTGCACGACAAGGCTCTGCAGGAAGCCCTGGCCCAGCTCCGGGGTTAGGACCTTAGCGCGGTCAAGACGTGGCCGGCTGTCCGTGGCCGATTGGGAGATAAACATTCCTTGGCCCGGTGGCCGGCCTTTCTTACGAGGGTAGCTCCCTAACAAAGCCCTCCTGAGTGTAGGAAGAGACTCTTGCGGTGCTTTGGGTGGGGTGGCTGCTGGTCTTGCCCTAATTGCTGAAGCGTTGGCTGGGTACGGCTGCTGGACAGGAGGGGCGGTTGCGTTATAAACTTTGACTCAGTATAAAAATATGCACCAAGGAGGCCCAATGCGTATCAAGAAAGTAGGTGTGGTGGGTTCGGGGACCATGGGAGGCGCCATCGCTGCGCTGGCCGCCTCGGCGGGGGTACCGGTGGTTATGCTTGACTTGCCGGGAAAAGAGGACAAGCTCGAGCTGGTCAAAAAGGGCCTCGAGCGACAACTCAAAAGCAAGCCCGCGAGCTTTATGGACAAGGGCCGGGCGGCCCTTATTGAGCTGGGCACCACCGAGGAGCTGGAGAAGCTAAAGGACTGCGACTGGATCGTGGAGGTGATCATCGAGAAGCCCGAGCCCAAGCAGGAGCTTTTCGCCCGCTTGGAGGCTTTGGGTACAAAGGCCATCGTGAGCTCCAACACCTCCGGGATTCCCATGAAAACCCTCCTGGAGGGCCGGGGCGAGGCCTTCCGCAGGCGCTTCCTGGGTACCCACTTCTTCGCGCCGGTGCGCTACTTGCACCTTCTGGAGCTCATTCCGACCCCCGAGACCGACGCGGCGGTGCTGGAGGCCATGCGCCGCTTTGGCGAGCGCATCCTGGGCAAGGGCACCGTAATCTGCAAGGACGCCCCCGGTTTCATCGCCAACCGGCTAGGGGTCTACGGGATGTCCCAGGCCATGCGCCTGATGATGGAGGAGGGCCTCACCATTGACGAGGTGGACGCCCTCACCGGCCCCCTGGTGGGCCGCCCCAAGAGCGCCACCTTCCGCACCGGCGACATCTCCGGCCTGGACGTGCTGAAGCTGGTTTCCACCGAGCTTTCCCAGACCACCGGGGAAAACTTCGCCATGCCCGAGTGGGTGGAGGGGCTGATTGCCCAGGGCAACCTAGGGGAGAAGACCGGGGCCGGCTTCTACAAGAAGGTGGGCAAGGACATCTACACCTACGACTACCAGACCGGTGAGTACCTCCCCCAGCAAAAGCTGCGCCTGGACGAAATCGCCGCCATCAAAGACCTGCCCCTGGCCGAGCGGCTCAGAAGGGTGGGCGAGCTGCCCGGAAAATACGGCGCCTTTGCTAAAAAGCTCTTCCTCACCACCGCCCACTACACCCTGCAGAAGGCGGAGGAAATTGCCTACGACATCGTCTCCATAGACCGTGCGCTGGAGTGGGGCTTCGCCTGGGAGCAGGGGCCCTTCAAGAACATGGACGCGGTAGGCCTAGACTATCTCCGCCAGGGCTTCGCCGAGCTGGGCCTGCCCGAGCCTGAACTATTGAAGAAAGCCCAGGGCAGCTTCTACAAGAACGGGACGTACCTCGGCTTTGACGGGCAGTACCACCCCATTCCCAAGGAGGAAGGGGTGATCCGGCTGGCCCAGGTGAAAAGCGAGGGCAAGACCCTCCTGGAGGGCAAGGAGTATGCCCTGCTGGACCTGGGCGACGGGGTGGCCCTCTTTGAGAACCGGGCCAAGATGGGCACCTGGGGCGAGGGCTCCATCTCGGGGCTGCACAAGGCCCTGGACTGGGTGGAGGCCAACGGCTACGCCGGGCTGGTGCTGGGCGGTGAGGACCCCCGCACCTTTAGCGCCGGGGCCAACCTGGCCCTGGTGCTGATGGCCGCGCAAGAAGGGGCCTGGGACGACCTCGAGCTCGCCACCCGCCGCTTCCAGCAGACCTCCATGCGCCTGCGCCGCTCCCCGTTCCCAGTGGTGGCCGCTCCCTTTGGCCTTACGCTGGGGGGCGGGGCCGAGTTCAGCCTGCACGCCAGCGCCATCCAGGCCCATTTGGCGTTGGGCGTGGGCCTCCTTCCGGGTGGGGGCGGCACCAAGGAGATGCTCTTCCGCTTCACCCGCGAACTCTCGGCCTACGGCCCGGAGATAGACCTGTTTGAAGGGGTTAAGCGGGCCTTCCAGCTCATCATGCTGGCCCAGACCTCCACCAGCGCCCTCGAGGCCCGCAACATGGGCTTCTTGCGCCAGAGTGACGGCATCAGCATGAACCGCGACCGCCTGATCGCCGACGCCAAGCGCCGGGTGCTGTTCATGGCCCCCGATTTTGTGCCCGAGCCGCCCATGCGCGTCCGGGCCCTGGGCAACCAGGCCCTGGGCAACCTGCGCTACGCCCTGTGGCAGTTCCACGAGGCCCGCCAGGCCAGCGAGCACGATGTGTTCATCGGCAACCAGGTGGCCTACGTGCTCTGCGGGGGCGACGGCCCGCCCCGCGAGGTGAGCGAGCAGGACATCCTGGACCTGGAGCGCGAGGGCTTCCTCAAGCTCTTGGGCACCAAGAAGACCCAGGAGCGCATCGCTTACACCCTCAAGACCGGGAAACCCCTGCGCAACTAGGGGGTGGGTGGTGTCGCCCTTCCCGAGGCCCAAGGCCGAGTCCTGGCAGAGCCGCCTATGGCGCTGGGGCTTCAACCTCTTCCCGGCCTACCGCGGCACCGGCGGACGGGTGGTCTACATCGCCCCGGACTGGCGGGAGGTACATGTGGCCCTGCCCCTTAGCTGGCGCACCCGCAACTACGTGGGCACCCTCTTTGGCGGCAGCATGTACGGCGCGATTGACCCCATCTACATGCTGATGCTGATCCACAACCTGGGGCCGGGCTACGTGGTGTGGGACAAGGCGGCCACCATCCGCTTCCGCAAGCCTGGGAGGACCACGCTTTACGCCCGCTTTGTCCTCAGTGAGGACGAGCTCCAGACCATCCGCCGCCTGGCCTGTGAGCTGCCCTCGCTGGACCGGGTTTACCCAGTGGAGTTGGTGGACCGCTTGGGGGTGGTCTACGCTAGCTTTGAGAAGACCCTGTATGTAAGGAAGGCTAAAAAGGAGTGAAGATGAGGGAAGCTGTTATCGTCAGTGCGGTTCGCAGCGCGGTCGCGCGGGGAAAGAGCGACGGCTCTTTGGCCACCGTGCACCCTGTTGACCTTTCGGCTGCGGTGATGAAGGCCGCGGTGGAAAAGGTTGGGATAGACCCCGCCATCGTTGAAGACATTCAGTGGGGCTGCGCTATGCCTGAGGCCAGCCAGGGCCTCAACATAGCCCGGCTCTCCATGCTGCGGGCAGGGTTTCCTGTGGAGGTGACCGCCGCTACCATCAACCGTTTCTGCTCCTCGGGCCTCCAGAGCGTGGCCTACGCAGCCCAGGCCATCCTCTCGGGCATGAACGAGGTAGTGCTGGCCGGGGGGGTGGAGATGATGAGCCGGGTGCCCATGTCCGGCTACCACACCGAGCTCCATCCCGAACTGACTGAGGCCTATATCGGCATGGGCTTCACCGCCGAGCGGGTGGCTGAACGCTGGGGCGTGAGCCGCGAAGACCAGGATGCCTGGGCCCTGCGCAGCCACCAGAAGGCGCTGGAGGCCCAGGCCCGGGGAGCCTTTGAGGGCCAGATTGTGCCCATCCCGGTAAAAAAGGTGCATTGGAAGGGCAGCAAGAAACAGGTGGAGGAAACCCTCTTCGCCAAAGACGAGCTGCCCCGGGCCGATACCTCTTTGGAGCGCCTGGCCAAGCTCAAGCCGGCCTTCAAAGAAGGGGGTACGGTGACCGCCGGGAACGCCTCACCCTACTCTGATGGGGCAGCTGCCCTGCTGGTGATGAGCGCCGAGAGGGCCCGGGAGCTGGGCCTGAAGCCGCTGGCCCGCTTTGTCTCTTTTGCTACCGGCGGAGTTGACCCGGACATCATGGGCGTAGGGCCCATCAAGGCGGTGCCCAAGGCCCTGGCCAAGGCCGGGATTCGGCTGGAGGACCTGAAGCTCATTGAGTTCAACGAGGCCTTCGCCGCCCAGGTGCTGGCGGTGATGCGGGAGCTTGGGATGAACCCCGAGGTGGTGAATGTGAACGGAGGGGCCATCGCTTTGGGCCATCCGCTCGGTGCCACTGGGGCCAAGCTCACCACCCAGCTCATCCACGAACTCGCAAAGCGCGGGGGCGGGTTGGGGATGGTGACCATGTGCATCGGCGGCGGGATGGGGGCGGCGGGAATTTTTGAGGTTTACCCCAGCGCCTAGGGAGCCTGCCTCGGATGGTGGCCTAGGCTGGCCTCCCACGCGGCCAGGGCCTCCAGGGCTGGTTGCAGGCCCTGGCCATAGGGCGTGAGCGCGTAGTCTACCCTAGGGGGCACCTCGGGGTGCTCGGTGCGCCGGATAAGCCCGAACTCCTCGAGCTCCTTGAGCCTTAGGGAAAGGCTGCGGGGGGGTAGGGCGGTGGCTTGCTGAAGGGCCCCAAAGCGCAGGGGGCCGTTGCGCAGCGAGCGTAGAATGGTGTACACGCCGCGCTGACCCAGGAGCTCCAGGAGGGCCTCCAGGGAGGGCCCTTTGTTTTTGGTCATAGGCTACAATTTATACCCTTTTTCGCCTTGAGAGTTTCGCTGAGGCTACAAAGCCTACTGGGGAAAGCGCCCCTGTCGCACCACCTCGATAAGCACCTCGGGTAGCTCCCAGGCGGCGAGGTCAAAGGCCACCTGCCCGTAGTCGTAGGGGAGCTTGAGGAAGCGGTGCAGCAGTTCCCCATGGATGTCGTCTTCCAGGATCAGCACGTCCGCTCCGGGCTCTCCACCCAGGCTGAGCCCCACCGATCCCGGGTCAAAGACCACCCCTTTGTGCACCGTTCGGCGAAAGGGGATGTGTTTTCCCGCCACCACCGCGTAGCGCGAACGGATGCGCTCCAGCATCCCAAGGATTTCCTGAGGGTGAGCTTCGTTCAGGTCTATCTTTTGCTCGGGATCTTCGGGTGAACCGTGGAAGGCCATGAGGCGGCCTCCGAGGGTTTCGCAGCGGTGGCGCGAGCGCAGGTTTCGCAGGAAGCTCACCTCCCGCTCGCTGAGCTGTTCGCGCGTCCAGGCGATGGTCACCTCGGCGATACCCTCACGGCGGTGGGTCGGAAGGGGATAGGCCACCCGCAGGTCGGCCGCCCCAGGAACGCAGGGGATACCCTCCCGGTCTAGTTTGCGAATGACCTGGCGGGGGTGGGGCCCGTAGCCCACCAGGTCCCCCACCGCCAGTACCTGCTCTATCCCTTCTTTGCGCAAGGCTTCCAAGGCGGCCTCGAGGGCCGGCAGGTTGGCGTGAATTTCGGCGATAATTCCCAGGCGCATGGTTGTTAGCCATTCTGCCACGAAAGCCCATTCCGCTATCGCTCATATCTACGCCGGAGCAGCCCGCACCATCCTGTGGTGCACTGGGGGTGGGGGTCGTTTATGCTTGGGCCGTGCGTTTTTGGCTTCCACTGCTCCTAGGAGGGGGTCTGGCCCTCTGCCTTCCCCCAAGCCCCCTGGGCTTTCTAGCACCCTTGCCCTTGGCGGGCCTGCTGGCTCGAGGGGGCTTCGGCTTTGGGTTTTGGGCTGGGGTGGGGTTCTGGGGGGTACACCTGGTCTGGCTTCCCTGGAGCTTTGTGCTGCTCTTTGAGACCCCCTGGGGGGCGGTGCCTTACCTGCCCTTGGTTCTGGTCAAGGCGGTCCTTTGGGGCGGGGTGTTCGGCCTCACACGGGGTCGGCCGCTGGCTCGAGCCGGGCTATGGGTGCTGCAGGAGTACCTTACCTCTTTGGGCGAGCTGGCCTTTCCCTGGGGATTCCTAGGCTACGCCCTGGTGGAGGCCCCAGGACGGATGCTGGCCGCTTTGGGAGGGGTTTATCTGCTCTCTTTGGTGGTGCTGGGGGTTGCGCTAGGCCTGCTCTGCTGGGGAGGGCGCTTTTGGGCCGAGGGGGTGGTTTTCTCCCGAGCGGGGCTTGGGCTCTTGGGG
>NZ_QWKZ01000091.1 GCF_003574085.1 Meiothermus luteus
GGGGTGAAGCACCAGCATAAGGGCGCTGCGTGTTCAGCGAAGGGAAGGGTTAGACCTGAGCGCTCAGGTGGCCGCAGATTCAATCTGCCCGCGACCTTCGCAGGATACGAAGGTCGGAGGCCTTTCTTTCAGGCCTGGGGCGGTCCTCGGTTCAGCAGTGGAAAAACCGCGCTCAGGCGCGGTTTTTGAGGTTCTTGCAGGCCCCTTGTGCCCAGGGGTCGGGGGGTGGGTGCCGGAACCGCCACCAGCGGCAGAATTCCGTCGCTGAACCCTCCGAGGATGCAAAGGGGGCAGTGGGGCGTGTGGGTGTGGCTGGGGGAAGGGGCCGGCTGGGGCTGGGCGGACCCGGGGTGGAAGGTGCAGATATCCCCGGGCAGGAAGCCAACCGGCAGCGCTTGGCTTTTCGGATCGCGCAGGGCGTATTGGCTCGAGACCAAAAGCACCAGCCCCGCCAAGGCCCAGGCCAGGAGGGGATGCCGGAGGGGGGCTCGAGCCGGCATACTTGAAAAGCAGTATAGCCGCCCGCCCACGGGGGAAATTTGTCCCGCCATATATCCCTAGGGGGTATGCTATACTGGAGTAGGACGTGACCGGCGTATGCTGGTAGAGGAGACCTTGCCATGAGCCAGACCTACGACGTGGTGATCATCGGGGGTGGTCCTGCCGGCCTCACCGCCGGCATTTACACAGGCCGGGCCAGCCTCAAGACCCTCATCCTGGAAAAAGGCCTGCCCGGAGGGCAGATCGCCCAGACCGAGGAAGTGGAGAACTACCCCGGCTTCCCCGAGCCCATCAGCGGGGCCGAGCTCTCCGAGCGCATGGTGCAGCAGGCCAAACGCTTTGGGGCCCAGATCGTGATGGACGAGGCCCAGGGTATTGAGAAGACCCCCGAGGGCTTCGTGGTGCGGGGCTACGAGCAGGACTACCGGGCCCGGGTGGTCATCCTGGCCACCGGGGCCAACCCCAAAAAGCTGGGCGTGCCCGGCGAGGAGAAGTTCTATGGCCGGGGGGTGAGCACCTGTGCGACCTGCGACGGCTTCTTCTACCGGGGCAGGGAAGTGGTGGTGGTAGGCGGGGGCGACGCCGCGGTGGAGGAGGGGCTCTTCCTCACCAAGTTCGCGAGCAAAGTGACCCTAGTGCACCGCCGCGACACCCTCCGGGCCAACAAGACCGCGCAGGCCCGGGCCTTCGCCAACCCCAAGATGCACTTTATCTGGGATACGGTGGTGGAGGAGATTCTGGGCGAGGAGACCGTGAGGGGGGTGCGCCTTCGGAACCTCAAGACCAACGAGGTCTACGACTACCCCACCGACGGGGTCTTCGTCTTCATTGGGCATGAGCCCAATACCGGCTTCCTGGGAGGTCTGGTGGAGCTGCGCCCCGACGGCTACGTGGCGGTGCGGGACGAAATCTTCACCTCAGTGCCGGGTCTTTTTGCCGCCGGAGACGTGGCCGACCCCATCTACCGCCAGCTCTCCACCAGCGTGGGGGCCGGCACCCGCGCGGCCATGATGGCCGAGCGCTACCTGGCCGAGCAGGAGCACGCCGCCGCGCACTAGGAGATTATGGAACCCGCTCTCCCGGCCCGTCCCAGCGTGCGCTACCTGAACCCGGCCTGGTTCGCCTCGGTGATGGGCACCGGGGTATTGGCCCAGGCTTTGGCCCAGTTTGGCCTGGTGGGGCTGGCCCTCCCGGTCTACTGGCTGGCCCTTTTGGCCCTGCTGGCCCTCTTGGGGCTCTATCTGGCCAAGCTCCTGCGTCACCCCCAGGCGGCGCTTTCCGACCTGCAGCACCCCCTGCTCTCGCAGATGCTGCCCACGCTCCCCATCGCCCTCTTGGTGATGAGCCTAGCCACCCGGGCGCTGCCCTTGGGGCCGTGGTCGGTGCCCCTGGGCCAGGGGCTCTTCTGGGTGGGCATGGTGCTCATCTTTTTGGTGGGCCTGCTGGTGGTGTTCGTGGTGAGCACCCGGCTCAGGCTCCCCCTCGAGGCGGCCAGCGGGGCCTGGTTCATTCCGCCGGTCTCGGCGCTGCTGGTGCCGATCACCGCCGGGGTCTGGCTCGAGACCTTCCCTCAGGTCTGGCAGCGGGAGGTCTGGGTGGCAAGCGGGCTTTTTCTGGGTGTGGGGTTCTTTCTTTTCCTTTTCGTGCTGGCGAGTTTTTTACAGCGCATGTACGCCCACGGGCGGCTCGAGCCGCACCTTTTGCCCTCGGTCTTCATCGGGCTGGCCCCGGTGGGCCTTCTGGTGCTGGCACCCTGGCGCTGGCTCGAGGGCGGGGCGCGGGTGGGCTTGGTGCCGGAGGGTTGGGTTTCGGCTTGGCCGGTGATTGGGCTCGCTATCTGGGGCCTGGGGTTGTGGTGGCTCTTCTACAGCCTGGCCCTGCTCTTGGATACGCTTTTGGTGGCCTGCCGCCGCGCGCAGTTCCACTTTGCCCCGGGTTGGTGGGGGTTTGTGTTCCCGCTGGGGGCCTTTACCCTCGCCACGCTAGCCCTGTCCAGGGCACTAGAATCAGCCTTCCTGGGCAGCCTGGCCTGGGTGCTGCTATGGCTTCTCGGGGTGTTCTGGCTCTGGGTGATGTTTCACTCGCTGCGAGCTTGGGCTGGCCTGGGGGCGCTGCAGTCGCCTAAGGCCTGAGGATGGGCGTTTCAAGGAGCCTGGCCACTTTTCCGAACCGGTTCCACCAGGCGTAGGAAAAACGCCTTACTGGGCGCATTGACACCCACCCCCTTCCCGGGTAGGATGGGGCCGATTTTCTTGTGGGGTCAAAATGCGCTTTCTTCTAGGTTTGTCTCGATCCATAGACGCCCTAACAGAAGGGATGGGCCGACTCGTGGTCTGGTTGGTCTTGCTGGTGGCTCTCCTCTCCGCGGGCAACGCCATCCTGCGCTACAGCTTTAGCTATAGCTCCAACGCCTACCTCGAGGCCCAGTGGTACATGTTCAGCCTCATCTTCCTTCTAGGCGGGGCCTATACCCTACGGCACAACGCGCACGTGCGCATAGACCTCCTCTTTGGCCGCTTCAGCCGCAGGGCCCAAGCCTGGATTGACGTGGTGGGCACCCTGTTCTTCCTCCTGCCCATGGCCCTCGGGGTGCTCTACCTGGCCTGGCCCTGGGCCATGAACGCCCTGGCCATCCGGGAGATGTCCCCCGACGTGGGGGGCCTACCCCGCTGGCCCATCAAACTGGCGGTGCTCCTAGGCTTCGCCCTTTTGCTCCTCCAGGGCGTTTCCGAACTCATCAAACGCATCGCCTTCCTCACCGGGCACCGCCCGAGCCCCTGGGACGAGGAGGAACAGGAGGGGCTAAAATGAGCCTGGAAAGCCTCATGCCCCCCCTCATGTTCCTGGCCCTCATCGTCTTTTTGCTTTCCGGCTACCCCGTGGCTTTCTCCTTGGGGGCGGTGGGCATCGTCTTCGGGTTTTTGGGTATCGCCCTGGACCTTTTCCCCGCACCTCTGCTCCGGGCCATGCCCGACCGCATCTTCGGTATCATGTCCAACCAGCTCCTCCTGGCCATTCCCTTCTTTACCCTAATGGGCATCATCCTGGAAAAAAGCGGCCTGGCGGAGGACCTCTTGGACACCATGGGCAAGCTCTTCGGGCCCTTTAGGGGCGGGCTTGCTCTGAGCGTGGTCTTCGTGGGGGCTATCCTGGCCGCCACCACCGGGGTGGTGGCGGCGAGCGTGATGGCCATGGGCCTCATCTCCTTGCCGGTGATGCTCAAGTACGGCTACAACCCCCGCTTCGCCAGCGGGGTGATCCTGGGCTCGGCTACCTTGGCTCAGATCATCCCCCCAAGCGTGGTCCTCATCGTTTTGTCGGACCAGCTCGGGGTGAGCGTGGGGGACATGTACCGGGCGGCCCTGATCCCAGCGGCGCTCACCGTGGGCCTTTACTTCCTCTATGTGGTCTACGTGGGGTTATTCCGCCCCGGGTGGGCCCCGGCCCTGCCACCGGAGGCCCGCCCCGAGGCCGGCAAGGAGGGCCAGGCGGTCTTCGCCCTCCTCTCCTACCTCCTGGTGGGGGTGGGGGCCTGGCGGGTTGGGGAGTTCTTCCACTTCCCGGTATGGTTGGAAGGCTTGGAGGTCCTCCTGGGCCTCGCCCTCTGGACCCTCCTTCTCCTCCCTTGGATCCGCAAAAACCCCCTCCTCCGCCGGGCCCTCCTTTCCATGGTCCCACCCTTGGTCCTCATCTTCCTGGTCCTGGGCACGGTGCTCATTGGTCTGGCCACCCCCACCGAGGCCGGGGCCATGGGGGTGTTGGGGGCCCTTTTCCTGGCTGCCCTCAACCGCAGGCTTTCCTTCCCCGTGCTCTACAGGGCCATGGAGGGCACCGCCCGGCTCACCGCCTTCGTCATTTTCATCCTCATCGGCTCCACCCTCTTCAGCCTGGTCTTCCGCGGCGTGGACGGGGACCTCTGGGTAGAGGGCTTTCTCACCGGCCTGCCCGGAGGCGAGGGGGGCTTCATCCTCTTCGTCATGGTCCTCGTCTTCCTCCTGGGCTTTTTCATTGACTTCTTTGAGATCGCCTTCATTGTCCTGCCCCTCCTGGCCATCGGCGCCGACGCCCTGGGGATTGACAAGCTGTGGTTCGGCCTTTTGGTAGGGGTGAACCTCCAGACCTCCTTCCTCACCCCGCCCTTTGGCTTCGCCCTCTTCTACCTCAGGAACGTGGCCCCCAAGGAGGTGAAGACGGCGGACATCTACCTGGGGGGCATTCCCTTTATTGCCCTCCAGCTCCTGGTCCTTCTCCTCACCTACCTCCTCCGCGAGCCCATCCTGGCCTTTGTCCGGGGCGCGGGGCTCTAAAAAAAGCCCCCGGGGGAAGCCCCGGGGGCACCTTCTTGCCGGGATTAGGAAGCGGGGAAGGCAAACTGCTCGTAGCCGAGTTCCGCCACCCCAAACCAGCGGTACTGCTCCTCGCGGAAGGCTTTCCAGGCGGTGTAGACCTTGCGGTAGGTGGCGTCCTTGGCCGCCTCCTCCTCGTACCATTCAAAGGCTGCCCTTTGCGCCGCCCGCATGACCTCGGCAGGCCACTTGCGGAGGCGCACCCCAGCCCGGATGAGGCGCTGCAGGGCGGGGGCGTTCACCCGGTCGTACTTGGCCATCATCCACAGGTTGGCCTCTGCCGCCGCCGTCTCAAAGGCCTGCTGGTACTCCTTGGGTAAGCGCTGCCACTCCCGGAGGCTCACGTAGAAGGAGAGCATGGGCCCGGGCTCGTGCCAGCCAGGGTAGTAGTAGAAGCGGGCCACCCTCTGGAAGCCTAGCTTTTCGTCGTCGTAGGGGCCCACCCACTCGGCGGCGTCCACCACGCCCCGCTCCAGGGCCGGGTAGATGTCCCCGCCAGCGATGACCTGGGGCACCACCCCCAGGCGGCTCATCACCTGGCCCCCGGGGCCGGGGATGCGCATCTTGAGGCCCCGGAGGTCCGCCGCGGTGTTGATTTCCTTGCGGAACCAGCCCCCCATCTGCACCCCGGTGTTGCCGCCTGGGAACTGGATGATGCCGAAATCGGCGAAGATGGGGCGGAAGAGCTCAATCCCACCCCCGTGGTACATCCAGGCGTTCTGCTGCCGGGCGGTGAGCCCGAAGGGTACCGCGGTGTCAAAGGCCAAGATTTGGGCCTTGCCCACGAAATAGTAGCTGGCGGTGTGCCCCACCTCCACCGTGCCCTGCTGTACCGCGTCCATCACCTGAAGGCCGGGCACGATCTCCCCCGCCTGGTAGGCCCTGATCTGGAAGCGGCCCCCGGTGAGGGCAGAGACCCTTTCGGCCAGCACCTCCGCCGCCCCGTAGATGGTATCGAGGCTCTTGGGAAAGCTGGAAGCGAGACGCCAGCGCACCTGAGGCTGGGTCTGAGCAAAGACCGGGCCGAAGGCCGTGCTGGCCGCCACGCCGATACCCGCCTTTTTCAGAAATTCGCGTCGCTTCATTTAGACCTCCTTGTGGGTCGTGGGGATTATACCCTACCGCAGGGTGAGAAGCGCAAGTCTAGCGGGCTTCAGACGGGTTTGGAAGGGATTCTTCGTTTTTGAGACCCAGTGCAGGGGAGGTTTCCAAAAGGGGTTATACTCTAGCCACTATGAGGCTGGTTCGCTTTGACGCAGGTCGGTGGGGGATTTTAGAGGGGGAGAGCATACAGGAGACCGACGGCCCGGCGGGCAACCCCACGGGCCGTCGGTTTGACCTAGGGGGGGTGACCCTTCTGGCCCCTGCCACCCCCAGCAAAATTGTTTGTGTAGGGCGCAACTACCTGGACCACATTCGCGAAATGGGCCACGACTTCGGTGGCGACCTGCCCAAAGAGCCGGGGCTTTTTCTAAAAGGCCCCAACGCGCTGGCCCACCCGGCCAACCCGGCCCGGCCCTACCAGTCGGGCGATGTGGTGCCTTACCCCAGCTTTACCCGGCTTTTGCACTACGAGGGTGAGCTGGCGGTGGTCGTTGGGCGGCGCATGCGGGGTGTACCCGAGGAGGAGGCCTTGGACTACGTGTTGGGCTACACCTGTGCGCTTGATGTAACCGCGCGGGATGTGCAGAAGACCGACCTGCAATGGGTGCGGGCCAAGTCTGCGGACAAGTTCTGTCCGCTGGGCCCCTGGTTGGTCACCGCCCTTGACCCCCAGAACACCACCCTGCGCACCTACGTCAACGGCGAGCTGCGCCAGGAGGCCCACACCAGCCTGATGATTTTTCCGGTAGCTCGAGTGCTTTCCTACATCAGCAGCTTTATGACCCTCGAGCCGGGCGACGTGGTGCTCACCGGCACCCCCGAGGGGGTGGGCGAACTCAAGCCGGGGGACCACGTGGAGGTGGCCGTTGAAGGAATCGGTGACCTGCACGTGCGGATTGGGAGCTAGGAAAGAGGCATGTTTCGCTCTCGCAGAACCCCCAGAGGCAGCGGGGTCTTCCTGGAGATGGATGCGGCCAAGGCCCAGGCCCGTGCCCAGGGGATGGAGGTGGTTGACCTTTCCATCGGGGCCTCTGACCTCCCCCCGCCCCCAGAGGCGCTGAAAGCCCTCAAGGAGGCGGTGGACGACCCCTCTACCTACGGCTACTGCCTCAAGTCGGGGACGCTTCCCCTGCTGGAGGCGGCCGTGGCCTGGTACGCCCGGCGCTACGGGCTCGAGCTGGACCCAAAGCGCGAGGCCCTGGTTCTCATTGGATCGCAGGAAGGGCTGGCGCACCTGCTCTTGGCCGTTGCGGACCCGGGCGATGGGCTCTTGATGTGTGAGGTGGCCTACCCCTCGTATTTTGGGGCGGCCCAGGTGGCCGGGTTGGAGACCCACTTGATGCCTTTGGGGAAGGACCTATTGCCTGACCTTTGGGCGGTGCCGGAGGGGGTGGCCCGGCGGGCCCGGGCCCTGCTGCTCAACTACCCCAACAACCCCACCGCAGCCTTGGCCTCGGGGGAGTTCTTCGCCGAGGCGCTGGCTTTCTGCCGGCGTTACGACCTGCTCCTCATTCACGACAACCCCTACCTCGACCAGGCCTTAGAGCCCACCCCCTCCCCCTTGGCCCTGCCCGGCGGGCGGGAGCGGGTGGTGGAGCTTTTTAGCTTTTCCAAGAGCTACCACCTGGCCGGGTTTCGCCTGGGCTTTGCCCTGGGAAATGCCGAGGCCATCGCAAGCCTGGAGGCCCTCAAGGCGCCTATAGACTTTAACCCTTACCTAGGGGTCCAGCGGATGGGCATGGCCGCCCTGCAGATTCCCGAAGAACGCCTTCGGGCCGATGCCCAGACCTGGGCCCGCCGCCGAGAGGCGATGGTGGAGGCCCTGGCCCAGCAGGGATGGGAGGTCTCGCTGCCCAGGGCAGGGATGTACCTTTGGGCCAGGCTTCCCCCGGGGTGCCCGCTGGACGACCTAAGCTTCACCAAGGAGCTGGTGGCCTCTACTGGGGTGGCCCTCGCACCGGGCCGGGCCTTTGGGCCGGGTGGCGTGGGGCACGTGCGGTTTGCCCTGGTGCATCCTGAGGAGGTGCTCTGCCAGAGCGCCCAGCGGATAGGGGCGTTCATCCGGCGGTGGGGCTAGGCTTTGGGCTGTGCATTTGGCACAAGGGCTCCTGGGGGCCCCACCTAGAATGGACCTTAGGTTTGGGAGGTGCCCTTGGCCTATGAAGCGCAGCCGGTACATCTACCTGCTGGCCGCCAGTACCCTTGGCCTGGGGGCCTGCAGCGACTACCAGGAGCCCCAGGGGGTGGCCTATGCCAGCCAGCAGGCCTGTGTGGAGGAGTGGGGTGAGGAATTCTGCTGGGAAGAGGAGGGCCTGGAGCTGGACCTGGATGGCAAGAAGCGGTACGGGGCCAGCTACTACTACGCGGGGGGTAAGGTCTACGCCTACAACAAGCAGAAGGGGCAGTATCAGCTTGTTCCAGCCGGCGCGGGTATCTACCGCAACCCCGGCATGGTTCCCGTGAGGAGCACTGGGGTGCGCACCGGCGGCTTTGGCAGCACCGCCCGGGGTCTGGGGGTAGGTGGCTAGGGTGCGTCGGCTTCGGGTAGCCCCTCGCCCTGGTTGGAAGGAGAAGGTAGAGGCCTTGGGGTTTGACTTCCATACCCACCTGCAGGTGAGCCCTCCCCAACCCTACTGGGACGAGACGGCCTGCTACGCCTTTGATATGGGGGAGATAGAGCGCCTCGAGGCGGCCACCGCCGAGCTGCACCGCATGGCCCTGGAGGCCGCGGGGTATGTCGTGGCCAAGGAGCGCTACGCCCAGCTGGGGATTCCCCCGCATTGGTGGGGCCTCATTGAGGCGAGCTGGCGGCGCGAGGATTTCTCCTTGTACGGCCGCTTTGACCTGCTCTACGTCCCTAAACAGCCCCCCCGGCTTCTCGAGTACAACGCCGATACCCCCACCACCCTGCTGGAGGCGGCGGTGGTGCAGTGGTTTTGGAAGGAGGAGGTCTTTCCCAAGGCCGACCAGTGGAACCGCTTGCACGAGGCGCTCATTGAGCGCTGGGGGACACTTTCCCCTAGGACACTCCACTTCACCTATGCGGGGGGCTCCCTAGAGGATCAGCGCACCGCCGAGTACCTGGCCGACACCGCCGCCCAAGCCGGCCATCATGTTCACCTCCTTCCCATTGAGGCCATCGGTTGGGATGGCCTGCGCTTTTTAGACGAGGAGCTAAGGCCCATCCAGACCATTTTTAAGCTCTACCCTTGGGAGTGGTGGCTTCAGGAAGAGTTTGGGGTCCACCTGCTGGAGGAAACCTTCCGTCCCATTGAGCCGGCCTGGAAGCTGCTCCTTTCCAACAAGGGTCTCTTGGCCATCCTGTGGGAGCTCTTTCCCGGGCACCCCAATCTCCTTCCGGCCTACTTCAAGCCCGAGCGGCTGGCCGGGCCGATGGTGCAAAAGCCCCTCTTTTCCCGTGAGGGGGCCAACGTCTCGGTTTGGGAGGGAGGGGCGGTCCGCCTGGCGACGCCTGGCCCTTACGGAGAGGAGGGTTTTGTCTACCAGGCCTACTGCCCACCCCCGGTCTTTGATGGTTACCACCCGGTTCTGGGGGCCTGGGTGGTGGGGGGTGCGCCGGCCGGGATGGGCCTTCGGGAAGATCAAGGCCCCATCACCCAGAACGCCTCCCGTTTTGCCCCGCACATCATTGAGGTATGACCACCACCGATACCGTAGACTTCCTCCGCTACTACGCCCCGCAGTCCGGCCTGATAGGGGCGGCCTGCACAGCCCTTCTGTTCTTCCTGGCCCTTGCCCTAAAGCGGCGCTACGGGGCCCTTCGGCCCATTCTGGTAGACATTCTGGACGGCGGGGGTACCGCTACCCAGGCGGCGGCCTGGGGGGTGCGCTTCCTCACCCTCCTTACCCTCCTCTCGGTGCTGGCCATCATCCTAGAGACCGAACCCAGCGTCTACCTGGCCTACGGGGGTTTGCTGATGGGGGTGGAGGTCTTTGCTCTGAGCGTCTTTACCCTGGAGCTCTTGCTGCGGCTCTACTTGGCGCCAGAGATAACCGGGGAAAGGGACCGCCTTCAGGCCACCTGGCGCTACCTCAAAAGCCCCATGGGCCTGGTGGACCTGCTCACGGTGCTGCCGGGCTGGTTTTTCTTCTTCCCCGGCTCGGAGCAGCTTGTGGCGGTGCGGGTGCTTCGGGTGCTGCGCCTGCTGAAGCTGGGTCAGTATGCGGAGGCCTTGGGGCTGCTTGACGATGTGCTGCGGCAGAAGCGGGACTTGCTCCTCACCACCGTCACGCTGGCCTTCGTGGTGCTGGTGCTGCTTTCCACCCTGATGTTCGTGCTGGAAGGCCCCTACCAACCGGAAAAGCTCGGTTCCATCCCCCAAGCCCTTTGGTGGGGTATGGTGACCATGGCGACCATCGGCTACGGCGATGTGGTTCCCATAACCCCGGCGGGCAAGCTCCTCTCGGGGCTGGTGGCCTTTTTGGGAATCGGCCTCTTTGCCCTGCCCACCGCCATTTTGGCCACCGGGCTGCTGGAGGTGCTGCAGCAACGCAAGGACCCGGTTCGGCAGGTGCTGGAAGACCTCCTGCAGGCCCATCAGGAGGGAAGGCTAGGGGAGGACAGCCCCTTGTGGCAGGAGGCGAAGAGGGTGCTGAAGCAGTAGTGGCTCAGCTTTGGTAGAGCTCGAGCAGCTTCTCCACCGCCCGCGCGTACCCCGTCTGGTAGGCCTCCATTCCCGGCTGGGCCGGTGGTGAGGGAAGCTCCGCAGGGGCGGTGGCCAGCAGGGCCTGGGCCACGTCCGGGTAGACCCCAGCCCCCACCAGGGCCAGAATGCCGGCC
>NZ_QWKZ01000092.1 GCF_003574085.1 Meiothermus luteus
GGGGTTGGGAGGGGAAGGTTGCCACAGGGGCTTTGGGGGCCTCCGACGGGCTGGGCCTGCTGCTCACCTGAGGGGGAACCGGCACGGGCTTGCTGGCCTGGGGGATGGGTTGCACCGTTACCACCGGCTCGCTTTGGGTTTTTTCGGCCGGGGTCGGGTTGGGCGGCGTGACCGGTTGGGGTTGGACTGGGGCCGTCTGCGGTGGGGTGGGCTGGGCGGGTGGGGCAGAAGGTTGCTGCCCCGCGAAGGGGTTCACCCCGGTCAGGAAGAGCACCACCCCGGCCATAATGAGGGCCACCAGGAGGAAAATCAACGCGTCAAGCCAGTTTGTGCGAAGCCAACCCATGCCAACAATCTACCGCAGGAGTTCACGCGCAGGGGCGTAGCCCAGCTCGGCGGAGCGCTGCCAGGCCCGGCGGGCCTCGGCGTTGCGCCCCAGCGAGCGCAGCGCTAAGCCCAGGTTGTACCAGGCCACCGGGTTGCGGTTGTCCAGGGCTACCGCTTGGGAGAGCACCCGCTCGGCATCGGAGTAGCGGCCCGCCGAGTAGAGGGCAGCGCCTAGGTTGGCCGCGGTGGCCGCGCTGGGGGCCAGGCTTTGGGCCCGCTCGAGCGAAGCGGCGGCAGCGGCGTAGTCTTTTAGGTTGAACTGGGAGACCCCTAGAAGGAACCAGGCCTCAGCGTTGTCGGGTTTTTGTTGGGTGAGCTGGGAGAGCAGCTCCACCGCCTCGCTGTAGCGGCGCAAGGTGTAGGCCGACTTGCCCTGTAGGAAGAGGGCCTCAAGCCGCTCATTGCCCTGGCTTAGGCGGGCGGCCATGGCAGCAAAACGCCCCGCCTCGGCGGCCTGGCCCAGCCGGTCGTAGGCGGTGGCCAGGCCCAGCAAGACCCGGGGCTCCTCGGGGTTTTGCGCGTAGGCGTTTTGGAAAGACTCCAATGCTCCCCTGGCGTTGCCCTCCCGCAGCCGGGCCACCCCCAGGTTGTAGTGGGCGGCCCAGAGCTTGGGATCAAGGCGCACCGCCTCCTGCAGCGAGGCGGTCTGCTCACGGTCCTGCTGCAGGGTGGACTTTTTGAGGAGGAGCTGGGCTCGAGCGCTGTTGTCCTGGGCAGCCTCTAGACCTCGGTCAATTTCCCGCAGGGCCCGCTGGGGCAGGCCTTGGGCCACGTAGATATCGGCTATCTGGGAGATGGCCTGGGTGTTGCCGGGTTCGCGGCTGATTATCTGGTAGAGCACCGGGAGGGCTTCTAGGGGTTTTCCAGCCCGCACCAGGCTGTCGGCCAGCAGCGAGGTTAGCTCGGGGTCGCCGGGCAGCTTTTCCAGGCCCCTTCGGGCCGCGTTGGCCGCGGCCTCGTGCTGCCCTTGGCTGCGCAGGGCCTTTACCTGGCCCACATAGGCCGGTTTGAGATCAGCGGGGCCCAGGTTGGCCTTTTCACCCACCTCTACAGCCTTGGCGAAAGCCTCGGCGGCCTCGGCGGCCTGCCCTTGCCGGTCGCGCACCACCCCTAGGTTGAACCATCCCTCAAAGCGGTTGGGGTCCAGCACGGTGAGCTGGGTGAACTCAAAAGCCGCGCCCCGCAGGTCGCCTAACCGATAGAGGGCCAAGCCCAGCCCAAAGTGGGCGCTGTAGTTGGTGAAGTCGCGCGCGATGACCGCCTCAAACCCTTGCACAGCCTCGTTCAGCCGTCCGGCCTCGAGGGCGGCTTGGGCCTGCTGCAAGGTTTGCTGGGCCGCGGCCTGGTTTTGCTGTGCCGAGGCCAGCGAAAGAACCACAAGCGCCGCGCACAAAAGGTGTTTCATAGCCTCTCCTTCAGGTTAGCCATTGTGGCCTATTCTAGCATGTGAAGCTTGCGCACAAGCGAAAAACGACCTGCCCCCAGGTTCTTGGTGGGCGCCCAACCCAAACCCTTGTAGAACAGGTCTTTGGGGTCCGGGTTTTGGCGATGCCCAAGGCGCTGGGGTGTGTGGGGTGCCGGCTTTGTCTGCTAAACCTGAGCTTTTCGCAAGACAGGCCCATACGCGCTGAGCTTGGACGTTAGGGCCCCTGTTCGCTCAGCTGGTGTGGATGCGCCGGAGCTGTACCAAAAACGCAGTGTGCCCCACCTGCTGGAACCTGGGGTGGGCTACCGGCGGCCGCAGGTCCCACTCCCGGTGGAGCACCTCGAGGGTGCGCTCGTGCAGGTAGGGAAGCTGTTCGGTTTCAATGGCTTGCAGGAGGGTGATTACCTGGGTGAGGTTGGGCAGGTAGCAGGCCAGGAAGCGATCCGGCTTGAGGGCTGGGGTGATGGCCGGCAGGGCTTTCCATGGTTCCATCATGTCCAGGGCCACGGCATCAAAGAACCCGGGGGGCAGCTCGCTTTCGGCCAGGTCGGCCAGGGTCCAAACCACATTGCCCCAATTCTCGTAGGCCTCGAGGTTGCGCCGGGCTTGGGCCTGGTGTTTGGCCCGTGCCTCGTAGCTGTAGACCTGGCCTGTGGGCCCTACCGCCCGAGCCAGGAAGAGGGTCAGCCCCCCCGAGCCCGAGCCCGCCTCCAGTACGCGCATTCCTGGGGCCAGGTCCAGCAACAAACAGAGGGTGATGGCGTCCTTGGGGTAGGTGGGGGTAGTGGCGCGGGGCATCTTGAGCACGTAGTCCTCGAGGCTGGGCCGATGCACGGTAAAGACCTCCCCGTGGGGGGTCACCACCTTTCCCCCAGGTCCTGCGGCCCGAAGGTCTTCGTGGCGAATCAGCCCGCGGTGGTAATGGAAGGCCCCACCCTCTTGAAGGCGAAAAAGGTAGGTGCGGCCTTGCCGGTCCTGCAGCAGGGCCAGGTCGCCAAAGTCCATGGGCTTTAGGGTAATAGACTTAGGCCATGCCGCTCAAGCGCCAGCTAGCCTGGGTTATCGGCCTTCTGGCCTTTGTTCCCAACCTGGTGGTGGTGCTGCCTTTTTTGTTTTCTTCCGAGGGGCCGTTTGGGTTGGGGCGGGTTTTCCTGCTGCTTTGGTTGTTGGCGCTTGCAGGGCTTGCCGCCTTGGCGGGCTATGGATTGGCCAGCGCTCTGTTGCGCTCGGTGGACGAGCTTACCCGCAGCCTGCGCTACCTACGGGGCAGCGGCCGCACCCTGGCCGAGCTGAGCCTGCCTACCCCAAAGGAACCCCCGCCGCCCGAAATTGCCCAGCTCAGAGAAGGTTTTGAGGAGCTGCTGGCCTACTTGCGGGAGCTTTTGGAGGCCCGCGAGGCCACCTATGCGGCCCTGACCCATGACCTCAAGACCCCTTTGCTGGCCGCTTTGCGCAGCCTAGAGTACCTGGAAGAAGCCGACCGAATAGGCCCTGTGAGGCGTAAAGAGCTACTGAGAACCCTGCGGGACGAGCTTTACCGTAGCTACTTGTTGGTGGAGAACCTGCTTGTGGCCAGCCGTCTGGAGACCCGCCGGGTTCAGCCAGAGGCCCTCAACCTGCGCTCCATCTTGGAAGACTTCCGTTTGCGCTACGCCCCGCAGGCCGCCCAGCGTGGGCTGCGGATCGAGATCGAAGGGGCCGGTCAGGCTCGAGGGGAGCGGCTCCTGCTCGAGCGGGCCCTGGCTAACTTGGTGGACAACGCCCTGCGCCACGCCAGAAGCCGGGTGGTGCTCCGGGCGGGGGAGGGGTGGCTCGAGGTGGAGGATGATGGGCCGGGGCTTCCTGATAGCCTGGAGGTACTCTCTCAGCCCTTTCGCAGTCAGCGCCTGCGGGGGGTGCGGGCCGGGAGCGCTGGGCTTGGCCTCTATGTGGCCCGGCGGGTGGCCGAGGCCCACGGCGGTCGATTGGAGAACCTGGGCACCCCTGGCCAGGGCAGCCGGCTGCGCATCTGGATAGAGCCTATGAGGCCTTAGGCCTTATGGCAGGTTGTGAGATTTGCACATAAGGGGCTGAGCTGCCCGCCTTGGGAAAGCGGCCTTCTGAACGGGGGCTGCTCCGGCGAGGGTCGTGGCTCCTTTGACCTAACGTAACGGAATACCCCCCATTTGGGGGTTTTGCTGCCCTCAAAAGGCCCCCCAAACTTAGGAGGCTATGTGGGGACCTATTCACCGACCGCTTCGCTCTGCAGGGGGGTTTACCCTGCTCGAGCTAATCGTGGTCATGGCCATCCTGGGAGTGGCCATAGGCGTTGGTTTTGCCCAGGTGCGCAACCTGGCCCAGCGCCAGCAGGCCTTGGCCACGGTAGAGCAAATTCGCCAGCTTTTCTGGCAGGGGGCCACCGCAGCGGCCAGCCGGGGGGGGACCAACTTTTTGCTGGTCCGCAGCGGCAACGTGCTCAGGGTGCAGTCCCAGGCCGATGGCAGCGTCTTGCGCAGCGTCACCCTTCCCTCGGGGGTGAGCTGCAGCCTGAGCGAGGGCACCCTGGCCACCTTCACCTCCCCTGGCAAGGTGATCTTCTCCAGCAGCTTTCCTGCCAACCGCCAGTTCACCGTTTCGGCCAATGGCCAGACCTTTACCCTTACCGCCACCCTAATCGGGGAGGTGCGCCGGCAATGAGGAACCAGGGCCTTACCTTCGTAGAGGTTATTGTGGCTGCCGGAGCGCTGGCGGTGGTGCTGGGATTTTTCACCACCTTGCTGGTGGGCAACATGCGCCAGACCACCATCGTGGGGGCCCGCGCTCAGGCCAATCAGATCGGTGTCTTCCTCGGGCGGCAGATACTCGAGGCCGACGACCGGGCTCTGCCTGCAGAGGGCCAGAGCCTTAGCTGGGGCTACGGCCAGCTCAACGACGCCAGCATCGGTTTTGCCACCCTGACCCAGGAGCGGCAGTTTGGCAACATTGCCCTGTACCGGGCCAGCATAACCAACCAAGGGGCCCCCTCCTGGGCAGGAAGCGGCTGGCAGATTAGCCAGTACCGCATTGAGGTGTGCTGGCAGAGCCCCGAGGGGGAGCGCTGCGTGCAACAGAGCATCATTGGGCCCGCCCCAGCCCTGGCGGGCAGCGAAGTGGTGACCAACATCAACTGAGGGAGGAGACCTTGCGAACCCACGCTTTTACCGTGCTCGAGCTTCTATTGGCCCTGTTGGTGCTGGTGGTGGTCATGGCCATGGCCTTTAGCACCAGCGTCCAGGGGCTCCAGCTCAACCAGTCCAACGAGGCCATCAGCACAGCCCAGAACAAGGCCCGCCGGGTGTTGGAAGTGCTGAGCCAGGACCTGCGCACCTCCGCTTTTGCGGTGATTACCAATGCCCCCTTCAACAGCAACACCACCGGCATCTCCTTTGCGCAGGTTGCGGGGGGGGCCGGCTACACCGTCAGCGCGATCTCGGGGTCTAGCTTTACCCTGGTGAGCAACTCCTCCACGCTGAGTGGGGAGATTCCAGCGGGAAGCCGCTTGCTGCTCATAGATGGGAACGGCAACGTGGTGGTGACCCGTGTTGGCAGCGCTCCGGTGGCCAGCGGCCTTAACCTCTACACCGTTGTGACCACCTGCGCCAACCTGCCCATCAGCCTGACCACCCAGACCCTGGCCTCGGTGGTCAGCCTCCTGGGCTACAGCTACGATGCTGCGAACCGCAAGCTGGTGTACCAGGCCCAAGGGGATGCCGCCCCCACCGATGTGGCCTACGACATAAGCGAGTTCCGCATTGACTACGTTTACCGAAAGCGTACCGGCTCTACCCTGAGCGAGGAGCGCAACCCAAGCGGATACCTGGTCAACAACCAGGTGCGGACCTACTTCACCAGCGGGGGCTCGGAGTACGCCCTGCGACGGGTGCAGTTTACCCTGGGGGTCCAAGTGCCCCTGCGGGGCCGCACCGTTGAGCGCACCTATACCGGCCAGGTGGACATGATCAATGCCCTTTACTACGACGCTAAGGTGGTGAGCCTATGCAATCCATGAAGCGACCCCAAGGCATCGCCATGGTGGTGGCCCTGACCATCATCCTGGTGCTGAGCGTGGTGAGCGGGCTGGTCTTCACCCGTACCATGAACGACCTGCGCACCAGCCGGGACAACACCGCCCTCGCCCAGGCGGTCAACCTGGCCCGCGGGGGTGCGGTGGCCGCCTCGGCCTTGCTGTCCAACGAGGTGCGGGCCAGCTTGGAGACCCTGGTGCGCTCGGCCAACCCAAGCGTGGGAGGGATTAGCACCAGCGACATCTGGTACTACGGGGGGAACGACGTGCTGCCCAACCCGGCCACGGTGGCCTCCCGCCTTTCCCTGCTGGCTGACAGCCTCCAGGCCAGCGTTAACAACCTGATCTGTAACCAGAACTTCGCGCCGGATGGCTCAGGGGCTACCGTGCAGGTGCGCATCTACTTTGTGAGGACCTCGGTCTGTGGCCAGCCCTTCCCTGCCGGGGCTGAGCTGCCATCGGGCTACGTGGTGGACAACGACAACAACCCCGCCACGCCCCTGACCCGCCAGACCCAGGGTTACGCCCTGCCCTATGTAATGGTGGTGACAGCCTCCCCGGGCACCCCCTACCAACGCAACGTGCTGGTGCAAGGGGAGTACCGCTTCTTGCTGACCAACGGCAGCTTCGCTCGCTATGCGCTCTTCACCAACCGCCACCGCACCAAGTCCAATTCCGCGGTTTGGTTTACCAGCGGTACCCTCTTTGATGGTCCGGTACATACCAACGAACGCTTTCGCTTCTCCTTCAACCCCTGGTTCGGGGGCTACGTAACCAGCGCAGGCTGCACCGACGCGGGGGTGAGCGGATGCAACGGCAGCACCAGCCCGGGGGCGTTCTTTGGCTCAGGCAGCAGCACCACCTTTCTCTCCCCATCCCAGATGACCAACCCCAACGCCCCTTCCTGGACCAGTGGGGGGGTGACCCACGCGCCAACCTTTGACGGCAACCCCAAAGTGAACTGGCAGGAGCCGTTTATCCCCATGCCGGCCAACGCCCAGAACCAGCGCGACGCCGCTGTAGCGGGAGGGCTGTACATTAACTCTGGTGTGGCCAGGCTTACCCTGTACGCGGGGGATGCCAATGGGACAACCCCCACCTGCAACAGCTCGGGGGTCTGCACCCCGGCTACCTCGCCCTACCAGTACATTGAGGTTTGCCGCACCGCATCCTGCACCGGCACCGACCGCGAGCTTTACCGCTACGGCTCGGATGGAGCGCTCTACCGCTGGGTGGGTAGCTCGTGGCTCTTGGTGCGGCCCAGCTTCAACGGGGTGATTTTTGCTGAGGGGAGCATTGACAACCTCACCGGTCCGGCCCGTGCCAGCAGCAGCAACCCCAATACTGCTCCCCCAGCGCTGGCCTCCTTCGCGCAGATCACCGTGGTCAACGCCGGGAGTGGGAGGAACATCCAGATACGGGGCGACCTCAAGTACCAGAGCCCGGCCTGCAGCGGCACCCCGACCCGCAGCGGGAACACGGTCGTCCGACCCACCTGCAACAACCTCTCCGCCGACAACATCCTAGGGGTCTACAGCCAAGACGGGGACATCCTACTGGGCAACGGCACCGACAACTCCCTGCAGGACCTCACCATCCATGGGGTGCTTATGGCCTCCAGGGGTGAGGTGACCGTCCAGAACTACGCCAGCATTGACCCCAGGGGAGCGATTCGCCTGCAGGGCGGTATCATCCAGTACACCTACGGGGCCTTTGGGCAGTTCAACAGCTCAACTGGTCAGATGGTGAGTGGCTACGCCCGGCAGTTCACCTACGACCCCCGGATGCAGGACCGCGCACCCCCCTTCTTCCCCACCACCGGGGTGGTTCAGGTGAGTGTGGCCACCCCCCTGAGCTTCGGCCAGCGCGAGCAGGTGTACTAGGGCTTTTCCCTACGGCTACCCCAGCCCTTTGGGTTTTGGGGTAGTCTGTTTTTAATGCGCCTTTTGGTCGCCGACGACCATCCCCTATTCCGCATGGGCCTGCGGGTTGCCTTGGAGCGGGAGGGGTTCAGCGTGGTGGGGGAGGCCGCCGATGGACATGAAGCGGTGGAGCAGGGTTTGGCGCTTTTGCCTGATGGAGTGTTGCTGGATGTGCGGATGCCCAAGATGGACGGAATCGCCGCCACTAAGGCCCTGCGGGAAGGAGGGTACCGGGGGCTTATTGCCCTTTTGACCACCTTTAGCGAGCCGGTGCTGGTCCAGCAGGCTGCCTATGCCGGGGCGGATGCCTACTGGTCAAAGGAGCTGCCGCCGGAGGTGCTGGCCGAGCGGTTGCGCCGGCTCGAGCGGGGCTTAGAACCCCGCCTGAGGGCCCCCGAGCTGCCCCGGCTTTCTCCCAGAGAGCAGCAGGTGCTGGCCTGGATGGCCCAGGGGCTTTCCACCAAGGAGATGGCCCGCCTCATGGGGATTTCCCCGGAAACGGTCAAAGACCACCTGGTGGGCCTGTACGACAAGCTGGGGGTGCGCAACCGGGTGGAGGCCCTGGAGCGGGCCCGGGCGCTGGGCCTGCTCTAGGTGGTGGGCGGGGCTGCTATAGTGGAGGTGGCGTTACGTGTCTATTCCGGAGGTTTCCCATGCGCATCCCCCGAGGAATCACCTTGGTTTCCACATTGGTTTTCCTTTTTATTGTGGTGATTGTGGTGAGCATAGCCGCCCTCACCTCCCTCAGCAACCGTCGCAACGCCCAGTACGCCTTGCGCACCTCGCAGGCCCAGTTCATTGCTGAGGCTGGCCTCGAGCGGGCAGTGGTTCGGTTCTGGTACCAGGCCCTAGAACAGGCCACCTCGCCCAGCGTGGTTGCGTACCGTCAGGCCCTGGACGGGATGGGCCTGGCCGATGGGGGAACCCTCCGGATGGAGGGAAACCTGGGGGATGAGGGCCGCTTTGAGGTGCTGGTTTCCCGGCGGGACACCGCTCGCTCGGGTGAGCCCCAGGTTGAGCTGGTGGTCATCTCCACCGGAACCCTCTCCGACGGCACCACCCGCCGGCTGCGCCAGGTTTTTCGCGTGACCTACGCCCCTTTTCCCTTTGAGTACGCTCTTTTGACCAACAAGGCCGACTGCGTTTTCTGCCACCTGGAGGCCCGCAGCATGGACGCCTTCCGGGGCGAGCCCCGCCCCGACGACCCCAGCACCTGGTGGCGGCGGGTGAAGGTGGGGGTGCTGGAGGACCTGGTCACCCGGGACGATCAGGAGGTCGGGGGGGTGCACGGGCCCCTCCTCGTCCGGGGGGAGGTGCGCCGGCAGTACGGTGGAGGGGCTGGCCTTTCCAGCCGTTACTACACCACCCTCGAGCCCGGCCAGACCCAGATTCGCTCCACTACCCGCATGCCCCCCACTGCTGCCGACTGCTCGATCCCCAGCAACTGCGCCACCCCCCAGAACCTCTACCTCAACTACCCCACCAGCCGCGACCTGGCCCGCTTCGGGGGCCGCTTTCCCGACGGTGAGCTGCCCGACTCGTTTCCCCTGCCAATTCCCGATGCCAACGGGAACCGCCAGATTGATGACCAGGAGTGGCTCAGCGAGGTACGCTCGAGCCTACAAGGCCGCAACGAGAGCTACACCGCCGGCCGGATTGAAGCGGCGGCGGTGGTCAATCCCAGCGCCATCGCCTGGCCTGGAGGCTCTGGTGTGCAAACGCTTGATTCAGCGGCGCTGGGCCTTTCCCGCAGCAACGTCATCCTGGATGGTTCGGTTAGGCCCATTACCCTAAGCGGTACGATCTTCGTCAACGGGGACGTGGTCATCCGGGGCCGGGTGCGGGGCAACGGCACCCTCCTGGCCCGGGGCAACGTCTATGTGCTGGGCGACCTGGTCTACGACTGCGGCCAGGGGGAGGCCCTGCAGGACTGCGACTACCGCGACCCTAGCCAACTCCCCCAGCTCAACCTAATTGCCGGGGGGAACATCCTGATGGGGGACTTTTTGAGCGTGGATACCTTCCAGGCCACCGACCTCAACCTGCTGGGGACCAACCGCCTGCAGCGGCCTATGAGTGAGTGCATGGCCAACCCCGCCCAGGCGGGGTGCGGAAGCGGTGCAGAAAGGGTAGGGTACCGGCCCAACCTGACCCTCACCGAGGTGGCCAACTTCAACCGCAGCGAGCTGCAGCGCTGGCTGCGGGACAACAGCTACCGCCCGCGCTTCTACACCTACGGCGAGGACACGGTGTACTTCACCACCGGTTGCGAACATGACCCCCAGGCCTACAGGAGCTACAGGGCCCTGCGGGCCGGGGAGGAGGAGGTTTCGCTTTGCGGCCAGCGGCTGAACCTGGCCAACGCGGGGACCATCCTGAACCAGGCCGCCCGTTATGAGCTTATCTCGGCGGTGTTCGGCCAGACTGCTTTGAAGCAGCTTTGGGATGAGAGCGTGAGGAGCCGCCCGGCTGGGGCCTTCCGCACGGATGGCCTTTTGTACTCGGCCAACGCCATATTCAGCGTTATTCAGAACGGGCGGGGTTACAACCTGGGAGGCCGATGGGACCTGCGCGGGGCGTTGGTGGCCGCCGATGTGGGGGTGCTGGCCCCGGTCAAGCTGGACATCTACCACGACAGCCGCCTGCGCCCCCGGGTTCTTGGGGGGCAGCGGGCCCAGCTCATCCGGGGGGTCTGGGAGGTGGTGGGGCAG
>NZ_QWKZ01000093.1 GCF_003574085.1 Meiothermus luteus
CCCGGGTGCCAATCCCCCCGCCCAGCCGGGACAGGGCCTTGCCCTGGCCCACCAACCGGGGCAGCAGGTACTTGAGCTGGGCCAGCTCCACCTGCGCCTTGGCCTCAGGGGTGCGGGCGTGCTGGGCAAAGATGTCCAGGATAAGCTGGGTGCGGTCCAGGACCTTAAGCCCGGTCACCGCCTCCAACTCGCGGGCCTGGGCCGCGCTCAGCTCAACCCCAAAGATGAGGGTGCCGGCGTTCTGGTGGTAGGCGTGGGAGACCAGCTCGTCCACCTTACCCCGGCCCACCGCGTAGCGGGGGTCCAGGCTAGGCCGGTAGACCAGCTCCTTATGGGCCACCACCGCCCCCGCGGTGCGGGCCAGCTCCACCAGCTCGGCCAGGTCGGCCTCGGCCTGCACCCCCTCCCCGTGGTCAATTCCCACCAGCACCGCCCGCTCCCCCGCCCCGTCCCGCAGGTCAAGCCCCCGGGCCTGCCGGGAAAGCTCCTCCTCCAGCGCCGCCACCGCCGCCCCCAGGTCCCAGTCCAGGTACTCGTGGTAGGGCCGCGCGGGCAGAATCTGCCAGTCCTCCTCAATGGCCTTGGGCGGCGAGAGCAGGGCCAGGTGGAGCCGGCTCGGGTGCCCGTCGGCTACCTCCAGGGCCGCTAGGGCGTCCAGGCGGTGCAAAAAGAGCACCGAGAGGTCGGGCCGCGAAAGCCCACCCTGGCCCAGGTGGGTGTGCAGCAGCCGGTACCCCGAGAGGCGGGTCTCCACCAGGGCCGACTCTGGAACCGGCAGCTCCCGGGCATCCCCCACCGCCACCCTGAGCACCCGCCCACCCCGGTCCATGAGCAGCCCGATGGGCTTCCCCAGCTCCGCCGACAAGGCCGCCAGGGTGCGGGCCAGCTCGGCGGTGAGCAGCCGGTTGGGGGGCACACGGCGGTTGTACAGGTTGGCCAGGCGCTTCCTCTCGCTGGGCTTTAAACCGTTGGTGCGTCCAAAGATTTTTTCCACGAGGCCATCACCCAATTAAGGCAAACCCGCCCCCTAGGCCACAGGCGCTTAGGGGACGGGGTCCAAAGGCTCAACTTGAGAGAAGTATAGCACCCCAGGCCTAGGAGATGATGGTGGGCCTCACAACCTCGACAAGGACAGGGGCTTGGGGTAGTTTGAGATGGGGAGTTTATGCGCCTGCTGATGGCCGTGCTGGCGGTGGGCCTAGGGGTGCTGGCCTTCACCCCGAAGGCCGCCTCGAGCCCTAAGAAGGCCGACTGGATTGTGGTCCTGGGGGCCGCGCAGTACAACGGCGAGCCCTCGGTCATCTTCCGCAACCGGCTCGAGGCCGCCCTCCGGCTCTACCGTCAGGGCTACGCCCCGCGCATCGCGGTCACCGGAGGGCGTCGGCCGGGGGACCGCTACAGCGAGGGGGAGGTGGGCTGCCGCTACCTGGAGACCCGAGGGGTGCCCCGAAGGGCCCTCCACTGCGAGCAGCAAAGCCGGCGAACCTGGGAGAACCTGAGCAACATCGCCCCGGTGCTGGGCGGCTCGAGCGCCATCATCGTCACCGACGAGCCCCACCTGCCCCGGGCGCTCATCCTGGCCGAGCAGCTCGGCCTGAAGGCCTCGGGCTATGCGGTCCAGGGGAACTTCAAGGAATCCTACCGACAGCGGGAGGCCCTGCTGGCCCAGCTGGGCATCCGCTAGGCCTAGCCCACCCCCGCGGCGCGGAAGGCTCCGGCCACCACCTCCTGGGCCTCCCGTACCACCTGTTCCAGGTGCTCCAGCCCCTTGAAGCTCTCGGCGTAAACCTTGTAGACGTCCTCGGTGCCCGAAGGCCTGGCGGCGAACCAGGCGTTCTCGGTGACCACCTTCAACCCCCCGATGGGCTCGCCGTTGCCAGGGGCGCGGGTCAGCTTGGCCAGGATGGGCTCCCCGGCCAGCTCGGTGGCCCGAACCAGCTCGGGCGAAAGGTTCGCCAGGGCTTTTTTCTGCTCGGGGGTGGCCCCGGCATCTATGCGGGTGTAGGCCGAAGCGCCAAAACGGGCCTCCAAAGCCCGGTAGTGCTGGTGGGGCGAGGCACCGGTCTTGGCCAGAATCTCGGCAGCCAGAAGGCCCAGGACAATCCCGTCCTTATCGGTGCTCCAGACCCGGCCGTCCATCCGCAGGAAGGAGGCCCCAGCGCTCTCCTCCCCGGCAAAGCCCAAGGCCCCCGAGTGCAGCCCTTCCACGAAATACTTAAAGCCCACCGGCACCTCATACAGCCGCCGACCCAGGGCCTGGGCCACCCGGTCAATCATGCTGCTGCTGACCAAGGTCTTCCCCACCGCGGCCTCTGCCCGCCAAGCCGGGCGATGCTGGAAGAGGTAGTCCACGCAGACCGCCAGGTAGTGGTTGGGGTTCATCAGCCCCTCGGGGGTCACGATGCCGTGCCGGTCGGCATCGGGGTCGTTGCCGATGGCCAAGTCAAAGCGGTCCTTGAGGCCAAGGAGCGAGGCCATGGCATAGGCCGAGGAGCAGTCCATGCGAATCTTGCCGTCCTTATCCAGGGTCATGAAGGCAAAGCTGGGGTCTATGCGCTCGTTAACTACGCTCAATTCCAGGCCGTACCGCTCGGCGATGTGCCGCCAGACCTCGAGGGAAGCCCCCCCCAAGGGGTCTACCCCGATGCGCACCCCCGACGCCCGGATGGCCTCCATGTCCACAATCCCCTCGAGCCCTTGCACATAGGGGGCCACGAAGTCGTACGCCCGCACCGCCTGCAGGGCTTTGGCCAGGGGCCAGCGCCGCACCTCCACCAGGCCCCCGGCCAAAATCTGGTTGGCCCGCTCCTGGATGGCCTGGGTCGCCTGGGTGTCTGCCGGACCCCCGTGGGGGGGGTTGTACTTGAAGCCCCCATCCTGGGGCGGGTTGTGGCTGGGGGTAATCACGATGCCGTCGGCCAGCCCCCGGCTGCGCCCCTGGTTGTGCTCCAGGATGGCGTAGGAGACCAGGGGGGTCGGGGTGTAGCCCCGGCCCTCGGCCACCCAGACCTCCACCCCGTTGGCCGTGAGCACCTCCACCGCGCTCACCCAGGCCGGCTCGGAGAGGGCGTGGGTGTCCATGCCCAAAAAGAGGGGGCCCGTGATGCCTTGGGCCTTGCGGTACTCGGCCACCGCCTGGGCGATGGCCAGGATGTGGGCCTCGTTGAAGGTCCCCAGGAGAGAGCTGCCCCGGTGCCCGCTGGTACCAAAGGCCACCCGCTGGGCCGGGTCGGCCGGGTCGGGCCTTAGGGCGTAGTAGCTGCTGACCAGCCGCGGAACGTTGACCAAGGCGCTGGGAGGGGCAGGCTGACCGGCTAAGGGATGGAGGGACATAACAGCTCCTTTTGCGTCTGGAGTCTATTGTAACGGCTTGGGGCCGGGCAACTTAGGCCTGCGAAGGCACCCGGCCTTTGTGCAGGGCCTCTATCTGATCCACCACGTACTCGGCAAAGGGCATGGCCGCGGTCCAGGCGGGGGATATGGCGTTGAGCACGTGCAAGCCCTCGGCGTTGCCCTCGAGGGTGAAATCCATCACCAGCTTTTTTTCCTGGTGATCAAAGAGCTGGGCCCGGATGCCCGGACGCCCCCAGGTGCGGAAGTTCTCCCGCCGGACCCCCTCCGCAAGGGCCGAGGCCTGGGCCACCAGGTAGGCCTGAGAGTATTTTTTTATCTCCTCCAGGGCGATCCCCCGGAAGTTGAAGTCGTTGCGGAGGAACAGAACGGCCTCGTCGCGCAGGATGGACAGGGCCTCGCGGGCATCAAAGCCGGAAAGCCCCTGGTAGTTCTCCCGCCAGAAAGCGGGGATGGCGGTGGGGCCTATCTTGACCTTTCCGTCCACCGTGACCGTGAAGTGGACCCCCAAGAAGGTGTTCCGCAGGTCCGGTACCGGGTAGATGTTGGTCCTCAAGGAGCCCGGCGGTTCGGAACCATAGAGGTAAAGCCCCTTGAAGGGCAGGATGCGGTAGCGCAGCCCCAGGCCAAAGTCGTGGGCCACCCGGTCGGCGTGCAGCCCCGCCGCGTTGACCACAAAGCCCGCGCTGTAAACCTCCTGCGGGGTGATGATGTCGGTGCCGCGCCGCCCCTGGTAGGGGCTGTTGAGCTGAATTTCAATGCCCCGCTCCCGGCACTCCTTCGCCAACGCCGCCATGCACTCCTGGGGGTCTACGGTGGCGGTGTTGGGGGACCAAAGGGCCAGCTCAGTGGTCTTGACCCGGGGCTCTATCTTCCTGGCCTCCTCGGCAGAGATGAGGTAGGTCTCCACCCCGTTGAGGTCGCCCCTTCGCTTGAGCTCCCGCAGGCCCTCCACCTCCTGCTCGTTTTTGGCCACCACCAGCTTGCCGCAGCGGTTGATTCGGAGGCCCCGCTCCTCCACGAACCGCTTCCAACGGGCGTTGCCCTCGCGGGTAAAGCGAGCCTTGAGGGAGTCGGCGGTGTAGTAAAAGCCCGCGTGCAGCACCCCGGAGTTGCGCCCAGAGCCGTGCTGGGCCAGCTCCTTCTCCTTCTCCAGCACCACGATCCTGGCGCTGGGGTTGCGCCGGGCAAGCTCGAGCGCAATGGTAAGCCCCACAACCCCCGCGCCAATGACCAGATAGTCGCAGGTTTTCATCCCCCCATTCTAAGGGAGGGCCCAGCGGGGCTGGCCCACCCCCGGGGCCAGGCGCAAGGCGGTGGGCAGCCGCAGCCAGATGAACTCGTTGGCGTCCTTCACCTCCGCACCACGCCCCCCCGTGGCGGGGTAGTTGTTGTCGTTCAGCACCAGGAGGGTCTGGGCGTCCAGCACCAGCACCGACTCAATGGTGAAGTACGGGAAACGGAACACACCCCCCTGCGTGGACGGGGCCAGGCCTCGAGGGTCGGCGATGTTGAGCAGGTCCACCACCAGCTCCTTGACGAAGACCCCCTCGGCATCGCGCCGGCCCAGGTCTATCCTGTAAATCCGCTTGAAGCGGGCCTCAGCCCCCTGACGGTTGTCGCGCTCAATGACCAGCAGCTCGTTCTCGTTGACCACGGTTGTATCGCCAATGGCGTGGGCAGGGTCGTCAAAGCGGTAGCGGCCCACCAGCCCCACCCAGCGTTTCGCGGTGGGGTCAAACTCCATAAGCCGCACGGTACCGGCTGGGTCGCCGGCCACGGTTCCCTCCAGCATGGCGTAAATCCTGGTGCGGCCCGGGTTGGTGGTCATCCCCTCAAAGCCGCGGGAGGTGGGCAGGTTGGCCAAGCTTGGCTGGCCGGGGCCCACCGGGCTCATTATCAACACGGGGTTCTGCGGGGCCCGCACCTGATCCTTGCCGGGGTCCTTGCCGGGGCCAAAGTCCGGGGTGGCAAAGGGGGGATCCAGAAGTACCCCGTCGCTGTCAAAGTGCAGCAAATAGGGGCCAAACTCGTCCCCCACCCAGATCGTCCCATCGGCGGCCAAGACGAAGGACTCAGGGTCAAAGTCGTAGCCAGTCAGGAGGCGGTCGGGAGTGTTCTCGTTGAGGATGGGGAAGGGCACCTTCCGGTTGGGGTCGCGAAGCTGGATGAAGTGGTTCACCTGGACCGTTCCCGGACCCCCCCGGGCGGTCCGGGGCTGGGGGGTCACCAGGTAGATCCGAAGCAGGTAGTCGGGGCTGTTGGCTTTGGAGCCAAAGCCGTTGTCCGAAAGCATCCAGTAGCTGCCCGGCTGGGGGCCGAACTGGACGGCGCTAAAGCCCTGCACCGGCTGCGCCTGGAAGGGGGGGCGTTCCGCGCGGAAGCCCGGGTTTTCACGGTAGGCCCCGCTTGGAGGCCCCTCGGAAAAAGTATCAGCCGGCAGCACGGCAAAACCCACCAGCTCCACCCGCGGGGCCTGGGCCAGGCCGAAGGTTAGGGCCAGTCCAACCAGCAAAGCTCTTCTCATAACACCCCTCCGCAGACATCCTCCAAAGCCGAGGTCAGGGCACCTTCAGGGCCCCTTTGAAGCCCCGCTGATGCAGGGTAGGCTGGTTGGGATGGAGTTCGTGGAGGAGGTTCTACAACGCCCCCCGCTGGTGCTGGGGGTTGACCCCCGGCCTGGGCTGCACGGCCCGGAGCCCCTGGAGCACATCCGCCGCTACACCCTCGGCCTAATGGAGGCCCTGGCAGGGAAAATCTGCGCGGTGAAGTTTCAGACTGCCTTCTTTGAGGCCCTAGGCCCAGCCGGCTTTGGCCTGATGCACGAGCTGGTGGTGGGGGCCCGGGTGCTCTCGCTCCCGGTAATTGTGGACGCCAAGCGGGGGGATATCGGCTCCACCGCAGAGGCCTACGCGCGGGCCTACCTGGAGGCCTACCCGGGCTCGGCCCTAACTGTGAACCCCTACCTGGGCCACGACGCCCTGGAGCCCTTTCTTCGGACAGCGGCCCGCTCTGGGGGTGCGGTTTTCGTCCTGGTCAAGACCTCCAACCCTGGCTCGAGCCTCTTCCAAGACCTTCCGCTGGCCGATGGGCGCAGGCTCTACCAGGCGGTGGCCGACCACCTGGTCCAAGAGGCCGAGCGGCAACGGGTGGGGGCTTGGTCCCGCCTAGGGGCGGTGGTGGGGGCCACCTACCCGGCTCAGGTATGGGAGCTGCGGGAGCGGCTACCCTGGTCGCTGTTCCTTCTGCCCGGGCTAGGGGCCCAGGGGGGCCAGGCCATCCGTGGTCCTGGCTTGCTCAACACCGCCAGCCGGGCGCTGTACTACCCCGGCGGGCGGCCCGACCTAGAAGGGGCGCTCCACCAGGCCGAGGCCTATCTCTCTGAGCTGGCCCCTAGCCTTTGAGGGCCCGGCGAAGTATCTGGGGAGCGAACTCCCCCAAGGCCCGCAAAAACCCCGTCACCCCCCGGGCCCGCCCTGGGGTGATGTAGACCGGCACCCCTAGCTGCTCTGCCGCAAGGCGCACCGGTTCAGAGAGGTCGTGGCCCACATAGCTGCTGATAATCATCAGGCCGTGGGCCCGCTCGAGCCGGCTGTGGATACGCCGGATGACCTCCCGCCCGGCGGCGTAGCTGTCCGAGTCAAACCAGTCCAGCTTGAGGCCCTGCCCCTCCAGGATGGGGCTTAGGCGGCTCCTGAGCTGGGTATGCCCCCCCACCACGATGAGGTATTCCCCATGGAAGCGCGGCAACCCCTCGCGCATCAGGCCCTCAGGGGTAGCCCCGGCCAAGGCGTCAGGGGTGCCCTCGAGGAGGGAGAGGGCCCTCGAGGTGGCCTTGAGCTCCTCCAAATAGAGCTGGAGATCTGGGTCGGTGGGGTTCAAGAAGAGCAGGTTCCGCAAAATCTCCCGCGAAAGCGCCAGGTCCTTCTCCCAGTAGTAGGCGATCTCCAGGGCCTTGCGCCAGGTCTGGGCGGCCTTCTGGTAAGCCCCGGTGCGCTCGTAGTGCTCGGCCAGATCGTAAAGCACCTCCAGGGCCTCCGGGTTGCGGGACAGCTCGGAGAGCAGCAGCCCCTCGGCCCCTAGGGCCTGGCCGGCGTTGTAGAGGGCCGCCAGGTACTGGCCCCGCACCGCTTGGGCCTCGTGGCTTTGGGAGAAGTTGCGGGACAGCCGGTAGGCCCGCTCGAGGTGCTCCAAAGGGGGCTCGGGGGTTTCCTCCAGGCTTTGGGCCAGCATACGAAAGGCCTCCCAAGGGCCCTCCAGGGCCTCCACCAGCCTCAAGACCGGCTCAACGTCGCTGAAGTGTTGCAGCCCAGCCTCGCGCACCCGCCCCAGGAACTCGCGGGCCAAGACCGGCTCCCCGGCCTCCAGGGCCTCCTGGGCCAGCTCAAAAAGCTGAGTCACCGGGTAGGCCCGGTGGGCGTGGGCCCGCTTGTGATCCCCCAGCACCTCCAGCACCGGGTACCCCAGGGCCCGCTTGGAGAGGGCCAGCAGGTGGTAAGCCAGCCCTGCAGGCTCACCCCGGGAGGCCCGCGCGGCCCGCTCGAGGTAGCGCACCGCCTCGGCATGCCGCCCCTCCCGGTGGCGCAGCATCCCCAAGGCCAGAAGGGCGGTAGCGTCCTCCGCTCGGGCCACCGCATCGGTCAGGTAGGGCTCCACCTCCTTCAGGTCGGCCAGGGGCACGCTGTCTAGGGCCTCGGGCCCCCGCACCTTCAGGCCCGCCAGCGCCAGCCCCAGCGCCCCGTGGGACTCCCCCAGGACGTAAAGCCGCTGGGCATAGCGGGCGGCCCGGCCCCAAAGCCCCTGCTGCAAGGCGGCCTGAAGCCCCAGGCGCAACAACCCACGGGTGAGCAGCTCAGGGGAGAGGTCCTCCACAAACTCCACCCGGCGGCTCACCTCGCTCCACTCCCCCTCCCGGCAAAGCCGCAGCACGCGCTCCTCGGTGCGCTCGAGGGCGGTCTTCAGGTAAATCTCGGCCTCGGGCAGGCCGCACTCGTAAAGCTGACGCAACGCGTCCGAAAGCCGCCCTAACCCCAGGTACACCTTGCCCAGGGCCAGCCTAAATCGCCCCCCCCGGCTGGCCAGGGCCTCCAGGCGGGGCAGGGCCCGCTGGTAATCCTCCAGCTCAGCCCAGCACAGCGCCCGCAAGTCCTCGGCCTCCGGCCGGCCGGCCCGGGCCAGGGCCTCTTCGGCCTCCGCGTAGCGCGAGAGGGCCAGCAAAGCCCGGCCCCGCAGGTAGGCCAGCTCACCGCTGGCCCCCGCGGGCACCCGGGCCAGCACCCCGGCGTAGTCGCCCGCCTCGAGCAGGGCCCAGACCTCCTGGGGGCTGGCGGGGGGCGCCTGGGGAGGTGGCTCAGCCAAGACCCGGACGGGGGCCTCTGGGAGCAGCGCCCTCGGTTGGGCCAGGGCCTCGGGCATCCGCGCGGTGATAAGGGTGTAGTCCCCATCCCCCACCTGCTCCACCTCGGTAAACCCCAGGCCCTCCAAGGCCCGTACAACCGCCCTAGGGTTCTTTCCCAAAAAGGGGCCGTGGCCATAGACCAAAAGCCCCCCAGGCCGCAGCAGACCCTCCAGACCCCGCACCCGTTCCGCGAAGCAAAAGTGCTCCAGGTATCGGTCTTCCTCCAAGGTAGGCCCAATCCCCCCCAGATAGCCTTCGGGCAGGCAGGAAAGGAGCAGAACCGCGTCCATAGGAGGCAGTTCCAGCCGCTGGGGGAACCATCCCTCGTGCCAGCTCACCACGGGGCCGGTGCGGGCCTGGCCCAACGCCACCGCCTCGCTGACCCCTTCCAGGGCGTGCCACTCGAGCTCGGGCCGGGCCTCCTGAAGGAGCTTAACCAGGCCCCCGGTAAAGGCCCCCACCTCGAGCACCCGTCCCTTCTGGGGCAGGTGCTGGGGCAGGGTCTGCACGTAGAACTCAACAAAGGGAAGGTGCATGGCGTAGACCATGCCCTCCAGCCGCTCCCGAGGATGGCGCAGCAGCTCGGTGTAAAAACTTCGCACCGCCTCCAGGTCCCCACCCTGGGCTGAAAGATACGCTTCCCAAGCGTTTAGAACCGGTCTGCGGCGTGAAGGACTACCAATCCGCCGGGCCAGCTCCCTCTCAAAATGCCCCGGGGAAAGGGGGCCGCTCACGTGAAGCTGGCTGCGAAAGTAGCGCCTAACCTGGGTATCCACCAACCACCTCCTACTAGGGGTCTTTGTGCCCTGTAATTGGTGTGTATTTTGGCAGGTTAAGCGATGTCTGTAAACTACACAGGGTATTCCCAGCCGCAATACCCCAAACGGGTATCCCCTGCCGGGACAAAGCGCAGCCTCTCCCCAGGGCGGAGCTGGGCCAGCCGGGGAAGATCGGCAGGGTGCACCTGGGCCGGCTTGGTATAGCCCCCCATCCGCCCCCGGTCGTTCAGCAAGACAATGGGCTGGCCCTGAGGGGTCATCTGGATGGCCCCCAACGGCGTGGCCTCGCTGGTTAGCTCCCCACCAGGCACCCAGGGACCCTCCAAGCGGAGCCCCATCCGGTCACCCGCGGCCAGGGTGTAGGGCCCCGAGCAGAGGGCCTCTAGGGCCTCCGGGGTGAACTGGGGCCCCGGCAGCAGGCGCACCACCGCTGGGGCCAGCCGCGGCATAGACCACCCCCGGCCGGGCCGCACCGGCCGGGGGTGGTCTATCCCCAGCACGTCCCCAGCCTGTAGGGGCCGGCCGATAAGCCCCCGCACATCGGCCCCTGCACTCCCCCAAAAGCGCTGGCTCTCCAGGCCTCCTGCCAGGGCCAGGTAGCCCCGGGCCCCTTCCGGCCGGCCCCTGAAGCCCAGCACATCCCCTTTCCGAAGGGCAAAGCTCTGGCCCGCCGAGAGGGGCTCCCCATTGAGCAGGGGCTCCATACCATAGCCCGCAAAAGCCACCACCACCGGCGCCAGCACCTCCAAAAGGGGCCCCTTCAGGGTGAGCTCGAGCAGGGGCGCGTGGGGAGGGTTACCCACCAGGGCGTTGGCCACCCGGGCCGAGCGGGCGTCTAAAGCCCCCCCCGCGGCCAGGCCCAGGTGCCCGCCAAACCGCCTGCCCCCGTCCACCACCAGGTCCAGTAGACCCGGCTCCAGCACCCGTAGCGTTGGATGGCGGGGCTCCGTGGGTAGAAG
>NZ_QWKZ01000094.1 GCF_003574085.1 Meiothermus luteus
GTGCGGGGGAGGGAAAAAAGGGCCGTATCTTGGATGGGCTGTAGTAATAGACCTCCAGCCCACACCACCCCTCGGCCTTTCCAGGGGGGGCGGCGTTGGCGTGAATGGAAACGAAAAGGTGCCTTCCCTCGGCCAGGGCCACCCGGCGGGCCAGGTCGGTGCGCTTGTCGTCGGAGAAGGCCGTGTCTGCCTCGCGGCTCAGAACCACCCCCACTCCCGCCTCCTGCAGGAAGCGGCGCACCCGCAGGGCCAGCTCCAGGGTGACCCACTTCTCCGCCACCGGTCCGAGGGCCCCTGGGTCGCTTCCCCCATGCCCGGCGTCCACCACCACCGAAAAGCGCTGCCCACTGGCCCTGACGAAGCGAAAGGTGGGCTGGAGAGCGAGCGGGCTTTTGTCCACAAAGGCCCCCGAGAGGTCCAGCACCAGCCGCTCGCCCTCCCCTTCCAAGGCGGGTAGGGAGAAGGCCCGGTAGCCCGACCGAGGGGTGGCCCCCTGGGGGGTGAGCAGCAGCAGTACGGCCTTGTCCTGGTGCTGCTCCAGCACGTATCCAGCCAGCTCGGGCCGCTCTACGAACCGCACCCCGGGGCTTACCCCCACCCCTCTGAGGGTGACCCGCAGCGCTGCCCCTAGGGGCTCCACTTCGTAGGTAGCCCCCTTGGGTAGGTCCAGAACCACCCGGGTGAAGCCCGGGTGCCCGCCGATGCGCACCGGCGGGAGGTCTTGGCTTCGCACGCCCGTTGCCAGAAGGAGCAAGAGGAAGAGCAAGACCCTCAAAATAGCCCTATTCTAAAGGCTTTCGCGAGGGTTGGGTGAGTTTCCAGACCCCGGCCCCTAGGGGCCGGGGTGGGTTCCTGAGGCTAGGGCAGGGTGTAGTTTGGGCTGGAGTAAGAGACCCGGACCGAGGCCCAGGCCAGGTCTATCCCCTGGAGCATGGCCTCGCTCGGCTCACCGCTCCCCTGAAAGGCCGCGAACATAAGCCCTTTGATCGGGCTGCCTCGGGTCAGCGCGGAGGCTTCCAGGGTGCGGTTTGCCGAGGGGTCGCCTACCACCGTGTAGCCGAGTTGCCCCTCCAGGCTGGGCAGGGCGTAGGTGGTGCTGGGGCCGCCGGGGAAGAAGAAGGCCCGGAGCTCCAGCGGGGTCCCGTCCCCTGCGTTGCGCAGGAGCCCAGAGGCGGATAGGGAGAAGGCCAGGGCCCCTGGGTAGCTCACTGTGAAGCTCGTTCCGTTCACGCTAAGCCCTCCGCTGGGCCAGGGCTGGGCCAGGCTCGGCGCCCAGTTGCTCCCGCCAGTTTCCTTCAGAGCAAGGAGTTTTCTCTCCGGGTTTGTGCCCTGAGAGAACTGGGCAAAGCCCAGGTACTTTCCACCCACCGTAGCCCCGAGAAGGCCGTAGCGGTTGAAACCCCCCACTGTGCCGGGCTGCTTCATCCCGTCTTTGAAGAAGAGGACGAAGGCGCCCCCGTTATAACCCGAAGGAGGTGTCGTCGTGGTGATTTCGCTGGAGCCTGCGAAGGGCTGCCAGCCTGTGTTGTCTATCAGGTAGCTCTGCCCGTTTTGCAGGTCCAAATCCACCAACCTCCAACCGATGGGGTTGATGCTGGGGTTGCTTCCGGAAACGTCCACTCTGAGGACGGTTATGAGCAGCTTTTGCTGCCCTGCAAGCGAGGAGAGGGAGAAGGTGGCCTGACCGCCGCTCAGCGGGCCGGAGCCGGAGCCAGCAGAACCGGGCAGGACAACCACCCAATCCCCGTCTTGGAGGTTTACCCCCCCGATCTGGGCTGGGGGCTGGACGTTCAGGGTGACGTTGGCGAAGCTCAGAGGGCCGGAGGGGCAGATCAGGGTTACCTCGGAGATCTGCTCAGGGGTAGCCTTGAATAGCTGGAGGCTTCCTGCGCACTTTGCAGCCACCTCGTACTCCCCGCTCGCCGAAAAGCCAGCCTGGCTTCCGGTAAAGGTGATGGCCTGCCAGCCTCCCTGGCCTACCCGGTAGTAGGCCAGGGCTTGGCTGGTCTGTGGAACGATGCGCACGCTGACGTTGTTGCTTCCGCTGCCGCTTCCGTTCCCCGCGTTTCCGCTTCCTCCGGTGCCTCCGCTGCAGGCGGCCAGGAGAAGGCCCAAGGCCAAGACCCAAATCCTCTGCATACCACACCTCCGTTGTTGAGAGCGGCACGGCAATGAAAACGATGTTTTTAGGAGTTCTAATTATAGAAAAGCTGGCCTTACAAAAGTCTTAACTCGGCCTCGGGTTCTTCCCAGGGGGCGGGAGGGGGTTTGGGGCAAGTGGAGGTTCGTTCGGGTTGTTTCTCGGAAGGGCCTGTGCTAGAATCCATTCCGCTGGCAGGAAGCCCCAGGACTCGGGCCGTTAGCTCAGTCTGGTAGAGCGTTCGTCTCCAAAACGAAAAGTCGGAGGTTCGAATCCTTCACGGCCCGCCAGCAGGCCCCGGTGAGGACCGGGGCTTTTTCCTAGGGGAGGGGGGGCTGCTATCCTGGGGGTATGGCCCGGGCCCTTCTGCTGCTGGTGGTTTTTTGGCTGGTGGCCTTAGGGGGGTTCTCGCTGCTCCGCCGGATTCCAAAGACCTCGCCCCTATGGGGTTTGCGCGACTTTTTCTGGATGCTCTCGCTGGCCACCAGCCTGGTGCTGCTCCTGGCGCTCATCGCCCTGGCCACGGGCCTGATTAGCCTGCGCGGGAGTCCTTTCACCCCGGAAAACTGACCATGCGGGTTGCAATACTGGCGGATATACACGGGAATCTACCGGCTTTAGAGGCGGTTCTGGCCGATCTAGGCCGGGTACAGCCGGAGGTAGTGGTCGTAAACGGCGACCTGGTCAACCGAGGGCCGGCGAGCCGGGAGGTGGTGGAGCGGCTTTTGTATCTGAGCGCTTCCCAGGAAGGGAGGAAGCTGGCCCCCAAGGGGCTTTACTTCACCCTAGGCAACCACGATGACTTGCTGGTGCGCTGGGCCCGGCGGGACCCCTCCATTGCTGAGCTGTACCAAGACCCCCTCTTTGCCCCGGCGGCCTGGTCGGCGGGCCAGCTTTCCCACGAGCATCTGGACTGGCTGGCAGGACTGCCCTACCAGGTGGTGGTGAGCGAGGAAGGGGTGTTCTGCTTGAAGCAGGCCGAGGGGATGGGGCAGCCTGTGGCCCTGCGGGTTACCCACGGCTCACCGAGGCACTACCGGGAAGGCTACGATGAGCAAGCCCTAGGGGCGCTGGAGGAGATAGAGCACCGCTACCCGGCGCAGCTTTTCGTGGGCTCCCACACCCACCGCCCGTTTATGGGGCGGCTCGAGCGGGCCCTGGTGCTCAACAGCGGGGCGGTGGGCTCGCCCTTCAACGGCGACGCGCGGGCCCAGTACCTGGTGGTGGAGCTAGGGGAGGGGCATTTGCGGGTGGAGTTTCGCCAGGTTCCCTACGACCTGGAGGCTGCCTTGCGGGCCTTCTACGACTCAGGGTTGATGGAGGAAGGGGGGCTGGGGGCGGAAATCTTCTACCAAGAGACCCGTACCGCCCGCTCGTTGCTGATGAACTTCTGGCGCTGGGCTGAGGCCGAGGGGCGGCCCCGCGACTGGGAGGCTTGGCGGGCCTACCGGGCTGCCCACCCGGAGCGGTTTCTCCCCCCTTTGCGGTAGGCTTGGGTTATGCCTCTTCCCGAACAGGTCCGGGCTTTTGTGATGGCCGCCCACGGCGACCTGGAGACGGTCTGCCGCCTCCTGGAGGAGGAGCCTGGGCTTTTGCACCAAGCCCATCAGTGGCGGCCCGGCGACCTTGAACCATAGGGGTGTGGGGCGGCAGTCCCCGGCCAAAGCGCTCCACCTTGGCCGGGGAAGGATAGCCCCACCAGGGCAAAGCCCTGTATAATACTCTCGTGGGTCATCCCTGGAACGGGGATGCGCGTAAAGGGAGCCGCAAGCGAGTGCCCCACACACGTCAAAGCTTGTGAGGATGGTCGCGCGAAACTCCAACCAAACGCAGTTGGTTGCGAGTAGTTCATACCGCCATTCAGGCAGCAGCCCACACCGGCCAGCGGGCCATTGCGGAGTACCTGCTCGCCAAGGGGGCCCGGCTGGAGGTTTGCACCGCGGCCATGCTGGGGGATGTGGCGGAGGTGGAGCGGATGCTCACCCATGACCCGGGGTTGGTCTGGCACAGGGGGGGCCACGGTATTCCCCTTTTGCCCCACGCGGCCCTCTCGGGAAGGCCGGAGATGCTGGCCCTGGTCTGGGCCTGGGGGGCCCGCGAAGGGATGGAGCAGGCCCTGGGCCTGGCCGTCCTGAGCAACCGGGTGGAGGCGGTGGGCTGGCTTTTGGAGAACGCCGGGCCCGACCTGGGGCGCTCCCTGAATGGGAAGACCCTCCTCGAGCGGGCTGCTGAGCTAGGCCACCAGGAGATTGTAGCCCTGCTAAAGGCCTATGGAGGGCCCTAGGCAGTATCCTCTCAGCATGAGTCCTCCGGAGCTTCGGGCGTTTCTGCAGTCGGCCCGCACCGTGGCGGTGCTGGGGGCCCACCCCAACCCGCTCAAGCCCGCTCACTATGTCCCATCGTACCTGAAGGAGAAGGGCTATGAGCTGCTGCCGGTGAACCCCGCCTATGCCGGCCGGGTGCTTTGGGGGCGGAAGGTGGTGGGGCGTTTGGACGAGCTGGAGAAGCCGGTGGACATCCTGAACATCTTCCGCCGCAGCGAGGCGTTGTTGGGCCACCTGGAAGAGGTTCTCCGGCTGCGTCCAGGACTGGTCTGGTTGCAGTCGGGGATCGAGAACCCAGCGTTTGCCCGGCGGCTCGAGCAGGCCGGGATTCCCGTGGTGCAGGATAGATGCTTGATGGTGGTACACCGGCAGCTCCTGGGCTAGGGAAGGCCCTGCTGGACTGGTACCGCCGGTGCCAGCGACCGCTCCCTTGGCGGGGCGAGCGCGACCCCTACCGCATCCTGCTGGCGGAGGTGCTCCTGCAGCAGACCCGGGTGGCCCAGGCCATCCCCTACTACCGCCGTTTTCTGGAGCGCTTCCCTACACTGGAGGCTCTGGGCCGGGCCCCTTTGGAGGAGGTGCTGCGGGTCTGGCAGGGGTGCGGTTACTACGCCCGGGCCCGCAACCTGCACCGCCTGGCCCAGCAGACCCGTACCCTGCCCTCTACCTACGCCGGCCTCCGAAAGCTACCCGGGCTGGGCCCCTACACCGCGGCGGCGGTGGCTTCCATCGCCTTTGGAGAGGCTGTGGCTGCGGTGGACGGGAATGTGCGCCGGGTCCTCTCCCGCCTGTATGCATGGGAAGACCCCCCTCCCAAGCGCCTTCAGCAGCTAGCCCAGGGGCTGTTGGAGGGGGCGCTCGGCTGGGCCTCCCCGGGGGAATGGAACCAGGCCTTGATGGAGCTGGGGGCCACGCTCTGCACCCCTAGGAGGCCGGCCTGCCCCCGCTGCCCCGTGGAGCGGTTTTGTCGGGGCAAGGGGGAGCACGATCGGTACCCCTTGCCCAAAAGCCGCAGACAGAAGCCCCTCGAGCTCACCGCGCTGGTCCTGCGAGGACCGGCTGGGGTGTACCTGGAGCCCAGGCCGGAAGGGGCCCTGGGGGGGCTTTGGGGGGTGCCGATGGCGGAGGGCCCCGAAGGCTTGGAGCAGCTTCTGCGCCGCTTTGGCCTCAAGGAAGCCCGACTTGTGGGGGGCTTGCGCCACGACTTCACCCACCGCAGGCTCCAGGTCTGGGTCTACCAGGCCCCGTGGGAGGGGGGAGAGGACCCCAAGAAGCGTCCTCTTTCCCGCTTGGACCAGAAGATTCTGGCCCTGCTTGGGGCAACCTAGAGCAGGGCCGCCAGCCGCATCCCCTCTTCCACCATCTGGGCGTAGCTTCCCCTGCCCAGCACGCACAGCCCTACCCCGTAAAGCCCTTCTACCCGGGGGAGGCGGAGGGTGTGGGCCTCCCACTCCCCGGGGGCGAAGACCTGGTACTCCACCCGGTAGCCTGGGGTTCCCTCCTGGGGGGGCACCTCGGCGGCCTGGGGGACAAAGCCGAACCCCAGCTCCTGCAGGTGCAGGTACAGATCGGGGTAGGCTGCCTCCGAAAGGCGGCCGGCTTCCTCCACCACGCTACCGATGTAAAGCTTGGGGGAGAGAAAACTTCCCACCGCCAGCACCACCTTCTCGGCGGTTTTGCGGGGGCCTTCCCAGCTCTCCACCCCCACCACCCGCCGGCCCTCCAGCAGCAGCCGGGTGGCCGAGAGCTGGAGCAGGTGGATTCTGGGATGGTTTTCCAGGCGGTACTTGGCCTGGCTGTGCAGGGCCCAGCCCTTCTGGCCTAGGGGCCCCACCTCGGCCAGCAAGGAGCCCTGTGGGTAGGGGGGTTGGACAGGGGTGAAGGGAAGGTAAACCGAGTCCAGGCTGGTGGTCGCCAGCCCCACCTTGACCCCTTTGTTGGCCAGTGCGTAGGCGGCCTCGGCGCCCGCGAAGCCCGCCCCCACGATGAGCACCTCGTAGTCCACAGGGACATCATATCGGCGCTCAGAGCTGGACGACGCGGTTCACCTGGGGAAGCCACCCCCTGTCGTGGGTGGCGATGACCACCCCCCCCCGGAGGCGGGCCGCTTGCACCATCTCCTCCAGCAGGCCCCGCCCCTCGGCGTCTAGGGCTGTTTCCGGCTCGTCCAGCAGCCATATCTCGGGGTTTAGAAGGCCCAGCCGGGCCAGGGCCAGCCGCTTCCTCATGCCGCTGCTATAGCCCAGTAGGGGTTTGTGGGGGGGAAGCCCCATGCGCTCGAGGGCCGCGCGAACCTGCTGGGCGTCTGTCCTGCGCCCTTCCATACGGAGGGCGTAGAGCAGGTTTTCCAGGCCGCTGAAGTGCCGGTAGAAGGCCGGGGGGTTGCTGAGAAGGCCCACCCGGCCGCGTACCTCCAGGCTTCCCGAGGTGGGGCGCACCAGCCCGGCCAGCACCCGAAGAAGGGTGGTTTTACCCGCTCCGTTGGGGCCCAGGAGGGCCACCGCTTCCCCCTTTTCTAGCTGAAAGTCCAGGCCGCGCAGCACCCAGTCGCGCCCGTAGCGTTTGGAGAGGCCTCTTGCCACGATGAGCATCCCCCACCATCATAGGCCAGCAGGCCTGGCCTGCCTCAGGCGGTTGGTGTAGGCTCGAGCCATGCTCGAGCTGGTGGGCCTGCGCAAGACCTACCCGGGTTTTGCCCTTTCCCTCTCCCTCGCTGTGAGCCCAGGGCAGACCCTGGCCCTTTTGGGGCCCTCCGGCAGCGGAAAGACCACCCTCCTGCGGTTGATCGCTGGCCTGGAGGCCCCCGAGGCGGGCCAGGTCTGGCTGGGGACGACCGACCTAACCCCCCTACCCCCTGAGGCCCGGGGGGTGGGGTTTGTCTTTCAGGACTACGCCCTCTTTCCTCACCTCTCGGTGTATGAGAACATCGCCTTTGGCCTGCGGGAGGCCCGATGGGAGGCCCAACAGGTGCGGGCCCGGGTGGCCGAGCTTCTGGAGCTGACCCACCTCGAGCCCCACGCCCAAAAACGCCCGCACCAGCTCTCTGGGGGGGAGCGCCAGCGGGTGGCCTTGGCTCGAGCCCTGGCCCCTAGGCCCAGGGTGCTTCTCCTGGATGAGCCTTTGGGGGCGCTTGACCTGAAGCTGAGGTGGGAGCTGCTTTGGGAGCTGCGGGCCATCCTGCGCCAGGTTCGGGTGCCCACCCTGGTGGTCACCCATGACCACGCCGAGGCCTTCGCGCTGGCTGAGCAGGTGGCCCTCCTGCGGGAGGGGCGGGTGGTGCAGCAAGGGACCCCCGAGCGCCTCTACCGAAGGCCAAAGACCCTCTGGGTGGCCGCCTTTTTGGGCCAGCGCAACCTGTTCTCGCCTAAAGAAAGCCTCGAGCTGGGCCTTCCTGCCCGCCCCCACCTGCTGCCCCAGGAGGCCATAGGGCTGGGTGAAGGGGAGGAAGCCCAGGTGCAGGAGCGCACCTTCAAGGGCCCCACGGTGGTGCTGGAGCTGCGCTGGCGTGGTCATCGGCTCTTTTGGGAGGGCCCAGAACCCGGTCTCTATCCGGGCGACCGGGTTGGGGTGCGGATAGACTGGTCGAAGGCGGTGCCGTTGGAGGAGGAGGCGGTGGCGCCTAGCCTTTAGAGTATGCCGTCTTTTGTGGTTTTGCTGGGGGGTTCGCTGATACCCACCTCGAGGCTTTTGGCCCAGGTGAGGGGAAGCCGGGCCATTGCGGCCGATGGGGGTATGGCCCACGCTGAGGCCCTGGGCCTGGAGCCCGAGCTTTGGGTGGGCGACTTCGACTCGGCCGGTCCGGACCTGCAGCTGGCCTTTGCCCACGTTCCCCGGGAGGTGCACCCAACCGACAAAGACCTGACCGACGGCGAACTGGCCGTGCGGGCAGCGCTAGCGCGTGGGGCAGACCGGTTGATTTTGGTGGGGGCCTTAGGGGGGCAGACCGACCAGACGTTGGCCCACCTCCTGCTCGGGGTGCGGTTGCTTCGGGAAGGGGTGCCTACCCTGCTCAGCTCGGGCCTTGAGGAGGCCCACCCCCTGGTGCCGGGCCGCTTCGTTCTGGACCTGCCCCCGGGCAGCCGGCTGAGCCTCCTGCCCCTGGGGGGGTTCGGTGGGCTTTCCATCCGAGGCGTGCACTGGCCTCTGGCCTCCGCCGAGGTGCCGCTGGGCAGCACCCGGACTCTCTCCAACCTGGCCACAGGGGCTGTAGAGGTGGAGCTGGCCTCCGGGTATGGGGTGCTGGTGGCCTACCCTGAGCCGGCCACCTTGTGAAAATCGTCCAGGAATAGGCCCAGCCGCTCGGCCAAGACTTCCTGTTCCTGGCGTGCCAGCTCGAAACGTAGGGGTTCGTCCAGGAGCGCTGGAAGACGGAGCCAGCCTAAGTAGTAGCGCCCGGCCAGGCCGGGTTCCGCCAGGCGCCGCCTTTCGTTTGGGGTCAGGAGCTCCTCAAACCCTTCGGGGCTTTGCAACAGGGGTGGGGGGGCGGGGTGGAGGCGCTTTAGGAAGGCGCTCAAGACCCCTGGGTTTGACCAGAAGCCGTAGTTAATTTGATCGGAAATCTGCTCTATTCGCGAAAGAAGGGCGGAGTCGCCTTGGCAGCGAACGAGCTTCTGTAGTAGCTCGCTGCGCCGCAAGCGTAGGGTGGCGTACTCGGAAAGAGTGTAAAGCTGGCCAGGGAAGAAGTCCAAGGCTACGCGCAGCCGGTGGGCCATCACGTAGTCCTGGTACTCCCGGAAAGGGTCCACGCCCCCATTGTGCAACGGGGCCGCGGCTTGTGGGAAGGCGCTTCTCATGGCGGCCTTGGGGGAGGCGGGGTATATTTAGGCATGGACACCCGGGGTTGGGTGGTTAGGGCGGTGGAAGCCCTTCGCTTTGCCAGCGAAAAGGAGATTGCCCGCTGGCTGGACGAGGAGGGGGAGAGCTTCTCTCGGCACGAGCTGCAGAAGACCCTCCAGCAGCTCGTGCAGGAAGGGGTGCTGGAGCTCAAGAACGACCTCTTTCGGCTTCGGCGCAAGGGGAGCGGGCCGCAGGCCTTCGAGCGCCTGTTTAGGGACTAAGGGGCCTAGAGGCCCAGGGCTTCAAAGTGCTGGTAGAACTCTAAGGCTCGAGGCAGCTTCTCGGCCACTGCGGCCCTGAAGCCCGCGGGCTGCTTGGTGCGGAACCAGTGCATGTCGTGCAGGTAGGTGAGGGGCACCCAGAAGCGCAGGCGGCGCCAGAGGGGCAGGGGGTTGGGGTAGCGGCGCACAATCCGCTTGAGTGCGGCCAGGGCTGCTTCCTTTCCCAGCAGCTCCAGGGTGCCGGTGGTCAAGATGGCCAGGTCGCGCGCGGGGTCGTCGGGCTGGGCCCGCACCCAGTCCACCACCAGGGCTGCTGGCACCCCTTGGGCCTCGGGGTGTTTGAGCAGGATGTTGCCCGCGTGGGGGTCGCGGTGGCAGAAGGCCTGGGGGGTCCCGGCCACCTCCTCGATGTGGGGCCGGAGCCAGCCCACCAGCCTTTGGGCCTGGGGTAGGTCGTGGAGGGTAGCGCCAAACTGCCCGAGCCGTTCCTCCAGGCGGGCCCGGCTGACCACGCCGGGCTCGGCTAGGCTGTGAAGGCGCGCGAAAAAATCCGCCAGCTCGTCCAAGGCGGCCGCGCTGCAGGCCTCAGGGGTGAAGTTGCTCCCGGGGTAGCGTCGGGTGACCAGCACCCCATACCCATCCATGGCAAAGGCCTCCACCACCCACTCGCCCAGCCCCGCCTTGGTCATGTTCAGCGCCTCCAGGCGGGCTGCCAGGATGCCTCCGGGCTGGGAGGAGGTGTGGGCGGGAGGGTAAATCTTGAAGACCAGCCCGTCGCCCGCGAAGGTGCGGGCCTCCGCCCCCCCCACCAGGGGGGTAAGGCGCATCTGGTAGCGGGCCTCGAGGGCCGGCAGAACCTCCACCC
>NZ_QWKZ01000095.1 GCF_003574085.1 Meiothermus luteus
GGGCCCTCACCGGGCTGGGGGGCGGGGTGATTTTGGTGCCCTTGCTGACGCTCGGCTTCAAGGTAGACCTGCACTACGCCCTGGGGGCCTCGCTGGTCTCGGTGATTGCGACCTCGAGCGGGGCCGCATCGGCTTATGTGCGGGAGGGGTACTCCAACCTACGCATCGGGATGTTTCTAGAAGTGGCCACCACCCTGGGGGCCCTGCTGGGGGCCTATCTGGTGGGGGTTCTCCCCAAAAGCTGGATCGCCACCCTCTTTGGCCTGGTGCTCTTGTACTCGGCCTACCAGGGCTTCCAGGATCGCCATAAGGACGAACAACCTAACCTCAGGCCCTCCGATCCCCTGGCGCTGCGCCTGCGGCTGGAGGGCGCCTACCCCACCCCACAGGGCCCCCGGCCCTACAGGGTGCACCGCGTGCTGGGCGGCTTCGGCCTGATGGGGGTGGCCGGGATGCTCTCGGGGCTTTTGGGCATCGGCTCGGGGGCGGTGAAGGTGCTGGCCATGGACAAGGTGATGGGCCTGCCCTACAAGGTCTCCACCACCACCTCCAACTTTATGATCGGGGTGACCGCGGTAGCCAGCGCGGGGGTCTATCTGAGCCGGGGCTATATCGACCCCCTACTGGCCATGCCAGTCATGCTGGGCGTGCTTCTGGGCTCGCTGCTGGGGGCCCGCATCCTGACCCAGGCCACGCCGGCCCGGCTGCGGCTGTTGTTCGTGGGGGTCATCGCCCTGCTGGGGGTGCAGATGATCTACCAGGGCCTGCGGGGAGGGCTATGAACGATCGGGCGATGGAGCTTCTGCTGGGGAATCTGTTGCGGCTGGGGGTCTTGGCGGCCGGGGTGGTGGTCTTGGTGGGGGGTCTTTTGGAACTCGCCAGCCACGCCAGTCAGGCCGTGGACTACTCGGTCTTCCGAGGGGAGCCCGTCTCTTTGCGCTCACTGATGGGCGTCCTACAGGGAGCTGTTGCAGCCCAGCCCAAGCACCTGATTCAGCTGGGCCTCCTGCTCTTGGTGCTCACCCCCGTACTGCGAGTGGCCCTCTCGGTGGTGCTCTTTGCCCGGCAGCGCGATGGGGTCTTTGTAGGGATTACGCTCTGGGTGCTGGGGGTCTTGCTCTACAGCATGGCCCACTAGGAGGAAGTATGCAGGAGATTGGAATGGTCGGTCTTGGGCGGATGGGCGGGGCCATGGCCCGCCGACTGCAGCGAAAGGGTTTCCAGGTGGTGGGCTTTGACCAAAACCCCCAGGCGGCTCGGGCGGCAGAGCTGGTTGCAGCGGACACCCTCGAGCACCTGGTGAGCCTGCTCTCCCCGCCCCGCCTGGTCTGGCTGATGCTCCCCGCCGGGGAGGCCACCGAGAAAACCCTCGAAGCGCTGGCTATCCTCCTCGCGCCGGGCGACCTGCTGGTGGATGGGGGGAATGCCTACTACAAAGACAGCCAGCGCCGTGCGGCCTGGCTGGCCGAAAGGGGGCTGCTCTTCGCCGATGTGGGGGTCTCGGGCGGGGTGTGGGGCCTCGAGGAAGGCTATGGTCTGATGGTGGGGGGGCCCGCAGAAGTGGCCTCCCGCCTGCGGCCTTTTCTGGAGGCCCTGGCCCCCTCCCCGGACAGCGGCTGGGTGCACGTGGGGCCGGTGGGAGCGGGCCACTTCGCCAAGATGGTGCACAACGGCATCGAGTACGGCATGATGCAGGCCCTGGCCGAGGGACTGCACCTGCTGCAAAAGAAGCGCGAGTTCCAGATTGACCTGGCCGCCCTCACCCAGGCTTGGCGGCACGGTACGGTCATCCGGAGCTGGCTGCTTGACCTGGTGGCCCAAGGCCTGGCCGAAGACCCCGAGCTAAAGGAGATTGCCCCGGTGGTGGCGGACTCCGGCGAGGGGCGTTGGACGGTGCAGGAGGCAGTGGAGCTGGGGGTGGGCGTACCGGTCATCGCCCAGGCCCTCTTTTCCCGCTTTGAAAGCCAGGACAAAGAGGGCTACGACCGGCGGCTGCTGGCCCTGATGCGCCGCATGTTTGGCGGCCACGCAGTGGAAAGGCCGGCATGAGCACCCGCCTAGAGACCCTCCCCGACGCCCAGGGGGTCGCCCAGGCCCTGGCCGGCCTGCTGGCCGAGCGGCTGCGGCAGGGCGGGCGGGCCGTGCTGGCCGGGGGCCAGACGCCACTGCCGGCTTACCGCCTGCTGGGCCGGCGGAGCTTGCCCTGGAAAGCAATTGAGTTGATACCCTCCGACGAACGCTGCCTGGAGCCCGAGTCCCCCGAGCGCAACGACCGGCAAATAGGGCTGGCCCTGGGGCAGCCTGAGGTTCGGCTACACCGCTTTCCTGCCGAGCGGGGGCCCGCCCTGGCCGCTGCGCAGATGGAGGGGGTGGTGACAGCACTCCTCCCTTTTGCGGTGGTGGTGCTGGGGTTGGGGGAGGATGGGCATACCGCCAGCCTATTCCCGGGGCATCCTCTGGGGGTAGAAGCCTTGGTAGCCCCGGTTTACCGTGCCCCCAAGCCCCCGCCCCAACGGGTGACCCTAACCCCTAAGGCCCTAGCCCAGACCAGCCTGCTGGTCTTCGTGGTGACCGGGGCCGAGAAGCGTGAGGCCCTGGAGCGGGTGCTCCGCGGGGAACCCCTTCCTCCCAACCATATTGCGGCACCCCAACGACTTTTTCTGTGCGACCGGGCCGCTTTACCGAGCCTGGGTTAGGGAGCCCCCTCACTCCTCGGCCTGGGCCAGCAGGTAGTTGGGCAACCCCATCTGCTCAATCAGGCTGCGCTGGGCCTCGAGCCAGTCTATGTGGGCTTCCTCCTGCTCCAGGATGCGGGCCAGAATCTCGCGGGTGCCGTTGTCGCCGACTTCGGCGGCCAGGGCCATGGTCTGGTTGTAGCCCCGCACCCCCAACAACTCCCCATCGTAGTCATTGAGCACGATATCGGGAACGTTGGCCCCGATGCGAACCTCACCCAGCTTGGCCACGTTGGGGGTGCCCTCCAGGAAGAGGATGCGCTTGATCAGGGTCTCGGCGTGGCGCATCTCGGTACGGGCGGTGGCCTCGAGGTGCTTGGCCAGCTTGGGGTACCCCCAGTTCTCGCACATCTCGGCATGCACCATGTACTGCATGATGGCGGCCAGTTCCTCGGAAAGCCGGTGGTTGAGCTGCTCTATAACCTTGGGGTTCCCTTGCATACGCACCTCTTACCTGCGGATGAACTACTCGCAACCAACTGCGTTTGGTTGGAGTTTCGCGCGACCATCCTCACAAGCTTTGACGTGTGTGGGGCACTCGCTTGCGGCTCCCTTTACGCGCATCCCCGTTCCAGGGATGACCCACGAGAGTATTATACAGGGCTTTGCCCTGGTGGGGCTATCCTTCCCCGGCCAAGGTGGAGCGCTTTGGCCGGGGACTGCCGCCCCACACCCCTATGGTTCAAATACAGTTTACGGTTTGCGGGTCTCTGGGGTGTAATGGGCCTGCAAATACGCTGTGATCTGCTTGGCGGCCTCGTCGGGAATCTGGGCCCCAAAGGTTTTGATCATCTTCTGTACCTCGGCCTCCCAAGTGGCCGCAGGCAGGGGCGGCTGCATGGTGATGTAGGTGGCGCTGTGGCAGACCTGGCAGTAGCCCATTACCAGCTCCTTTCCCGGCCCATCGGCCAGCTCGGGGGTGTAAAGCGGCCAAGCCCCCACGCCGTAGACCCCGTCCGGCTGGGCGTTGGTAACTGGAAGCGGCTGCAACACCTGCCCCAGGCTGCCCTGGGTGTAGCTCCCTGCTTCCTTGACCCCGGGGAGGCTCGAGTCCTGGGCGAGCACCCAGACCCCCAGAAGCACCAATAGCATCCAGTAGTAGCGTTTCATGCTCTCCTCCTAGCTGGCCGTGCCCACCACCACATCCTGCCGCTCAATGCGGTTCCAGAGGTAGCCGCCGGGGTTCCAGACCGGCTCATCAGGCTGCACGTTGCCCTTCTCGTCGGTGGCCCGCACCGCCAGGGTGTAGCGGCCGGGCTGGGTGGGTTTCCACTGGAAGCTCCAGGTGCGGAAGGAGTAGGGGCCGTAGTACTCGCCGAGCTGGGCCACCCGCCAGGTCTTGCCCCCGTCCAGCGAAACCTCCACCCTGGTCACCCGACCATACCCACTGAAGGCCACCCCGCGGATCTCCACCGGCAGACCCACCACCAGCTTGCTCGAGCCGTCCGGATCCACGATAAACGAGCGCACCGGCATGTTCACGTTGCCAATGGGCACGGTCTTGACCTTGCCCGCCGCCACGTCCGCCGGGGTGGTATTGCCCCGGGGGGTGTCGGGGATACGGTAGGCAATGGCCATCCAGAAGTTGTCGTCGGGCTGGGTGAGGGCCCGAATCCAGGTCAGGTGCTTCATCCAGTAGGTGGAGAACTTGCCCGGCACCACCAATCGCACCGGAAAGCCGTTGAGCATGGGCAGCGGCTCGCCGTTCATCTGGTAGGCTATGACGCACTCCTGCAGCACCGGATCGTTCCAGTCAAGCGATTTCATGAAAGCGTTAGAGCCTTTACCCTCGGGGCCTGGCCCCCGCTCCAGGCCTTGGAACTGGAGCTGCACGGTGCCTGGCTTGACCCCGGCCTCTTGCAGCAGATCCATCAGCCGTACCCCCGTCCACAGGGCGTTGCCCATGGCCCCGTTGCCCCACTGCCCCCCAGCTACACGGGGCTGGAAGCGGCTGCGGGAGTTGCCCGAGCACTGGTTCACCGCAGCTACGGAAACCGGCTTGAAGCGGGTCAGCAGGTCCTGCATGGAAAGGGTGAGGGGCTTCTCCACGTTGCCCTCAATGTGCAGCCGCCAGCTCGAGAGGTCTATGCTGTTGGGAATCAGGTCGAGGTGGTAGCGCACAAAGAAGGCTTCGTTGGGGGTAAAGGCTGTGCGGAAGTACTGCCTGGGGGTCTCGAGCTGGATGCCCCGGTCGGTCAGGCGCAACAGGGGCAGCTTCTGGGGGTAGACCACGAAGGGGTTGACCCCGTTCCAGTAGGGATTGGCCTGAGGGCCGGTAAAGCTGGGCAGGGCTTCCGAAGCCTGGCTCGAGGTCTGCGCCTTCACCAGCGGCAGCGCCCCCGCCGCAGCCAGCACCCCTATAGCCCTGCTCAAAAAGGTTCTACGCTGCATGGGATTGTCCATCCTTCAAACCTCCTGCATAGTGCATAGCGTTTCCCTACGGCCGAAAAGCCCAACTTTCTGGTCTTGAGGTCACCTCCTTTCTGTTGGGGAAAGCCTAGGCGCAAAAGGTAAAGGCTGGGTAAAAGCCTTGTGTCTTCTTTACCAACTTTTACGGCACATTTACCCCTCAGATGCAGAGTTGGGCCAAAGGAGGCCGCATGTTTGACCTGAACGAGCGCCTGTTGTACCTGGCCCATAGCCTCAAAGAGGTACAGGCGGAGGTAGAGGGCTCCAGCGAGCGCTTTTACCGGGGCTCCCCCCAAAAGCCCGGCGCGCTATTCCTGGAGGTGGTGGAGTCGGGTGGGATCATCTATGGCCTGCCGCCCTACCCTGGCTGTCGCTTCCACACCCCGGCGGTTCGGCCCCACCCCCACCAGCCCGGCTGGGTCTGTCTGGCCAACCCCACTGAAGAGGACGAAGAGGCGCTTTGGCAGAGCATCCGCTATGCCTACGAGCGGGCTGCCGAGCCCATCCACCCGCCAATTTCTAAGCCTGTGGCCCTCGAGGCCCACCCCCTGCGGGCGGTACGATAGTCCCGTGCGCAGACGGTTCAAAAAGCGCTACGGGCTGCTGCTGGTTCTGCTGGTGCTGGCCCTGGCCATCAACGCGCCCGGCCTCACCGCCCTCTTCTACCAGCTCAGCTACACCCCCAGGGTAGCGGCCCTGCCCCAGGCCCCGGCCTTCTCGGCCACCGACCGGGTGCTCCTGCTCTCCCCCCATCCCGACGACGAAACCCTGTGCTGCGCCGGGATGCTCCAGCAGGCCGTGGCCGCCGGGGCAGCGGTCTATGTGGCCTGGCTCACCAGCGGCGACGGATTTGAGTGGGACGCGGTGCTCCTGCGGCGCACCCCCGACCCAGGGGATGCAGCTATGCTCGAGCTGGGCCGCCAGCGCATGAATGAAGCCCGCACGGCCGCAGAGGTACTGGGGATTCCCCAGGCCCACCTGCGCTTTTTGGGCTACCCCGACCAGGGGCTTTTGCGGCTTTTCCTTGACTACTACTACCTCCCCTTCACCGCCCCCCACACCGGGGTAGATCGGGTGCCCTACCCCGGCACCCTTTCGCCCGGCGCGGCTTATACCGGCGAGAACCTCGAGCGCGACCTAGAGAAGTTGCTTGAGGAAACCCGGCCTACAGTGGTGCTGGCCCCAAGTCCCCTGGACGCCCACCCCGACCACTGGGCCACCGGTGACCTGACCCTGCGGGTCTTGGGCAAGCGCAAGGAGCTGGGCAAGGCCCGTTTCTGGATTGTGCACGGGGGGCTGGAGTGGCCCCTGCCCAAGGGGCTGCACAAGAACCTGCCCCTCGAGCCCCCACCCCGGGGCCGGGGCCTGCCCTGGCAGCGGGTGAACCTGAGCCCCGAGCAGATTGAGGCCAAGCTCCAAGCGGCCCGGGCCCACCACAGCCAGATGCTCATCCTGGGGCGCTTCATGGAGGCCTTCGTGCGGCAAAACGAGCTTTTGAGCCCCCTGCCGCTGCCCGAACCCTCGGATCACCCGGTGCGCTAGGGCTTTTACCAAAGCTTTACCCACCCCGGCTAAGTTTGCGCTAGCGTTATGAGGATGTTCCGCCGCTTCTCCCGCCGCCGGGTTCTCCAGGGGTTGTTGGGAGGGTTGGTGCTTTGGAGCCCTGCACGGGCCAGGCCAGCCGGCTTTCCCCAGTACCCCTACCGCTCCATCGTGTTTGGCCGCTTCCTGGACGACTCCTACGCCCTGGCCCCCACCCCCGGGCCCAAGCCTTTCCGGGAGTGGCTCGAGGCCGCCTACCAAGCCCGCTACCAGGAGAGCTTGAGGCAGGCCCTGGCCCAGCGCCGGGCCCGGCTCGAGGCCACCCCCGACCCCCGCAAGCGGGCGGCTCTGGAAGAGGCCACCGCCGCCTGGCTCCACCGGGCCGTCAAGGCGCTCATCCCCAGGTTTAGCCTGGAGCGCGGCTTTGAGTTCTTCAATGCGGTACGCTTCGGCGAGCGGCAGTGCCTGCTGCAGTCGGTGCTGATCGCCGGGCTGTTGCAGGAGGCCGGGCTGGAGGCAGGGGTGGCGATGGTTTGGAAAAACCCTTTGGGACAGGAGAGCAACCTGGGCCACGCCGTCGCCCTGTTGCGGGGCTCGGATGGCCAAGACCGGTTGGTAGACGCCTCCGACCCCACCCCCTTCATGCGGCACCCGGGGCTTTACCTCTGGGACGCAAGCGCCCGCGACTACCGCTTCGTGGAGGTGAGCTTTGGCCCCGAGGGGGTGGTTCGCGGGTACACCCGCCTGGCCGATGGAAGGCCCCTGCCCCTGGGCCAAGCCCGGCCGCTGGATACCGCCTTCCTGCGCTCGCAGTTCGACTACTACCGGGGCGAGCGGGCCCCCGGAGGGTTCATCGGGCCCAGCACCCCAGCGGGGCTCGAGGCCTCGGCCAGGTTCCTGGAGCGGGCCATAGTCCGTCAGCCCAGGAACCCCCTGGCGGTCTATGGGCTGGGGTACGTCTACCGCAAGCAAGGGCGGCTCGAGGCTGCCCGTAAGCAGTTCCAAAGAGCCTACCGACTCTACCTGGCCCAGGGCCACGTGCCCCCCGGGCCCCAGGAGGCCCAGCGGTGGGCCGAGGCCTAGGGGGGTGAGGGTGTGCAGCGCTGGATTTTAGTCCTCCTGTTGCTGGGCCTCCTGGGCTGCTGGCGCAGCCCGGCGGAGGCCGAACCCCTGCCCAAGGTACAGGGTGCGCCGCTAGGGGAAGCCCAGCCGGTGGCCCCGGGCTTCCGCCCCGCGCCGCCTTTGCCGCAAATTCAACTCAACCCACCCCTACCCGGCTTGCGGCGGCTGGTCTACCTCTCCAACGGCCATATCGAGGCCGCCCACGGGCTTTTGCTGGTGCCCCAAAGCGAGCGCCAGCCCACCCGGCTTCTGAGCCTAGCCCAGCAGCTCGTACAGCGGGCCTTTGCCGCCCGCAGCAGCCTTGCGGTGGTGGACGTGAGCCTCTACCAGGCCGAGGGCTACGCAGGCTTTGGGGGGCCCCTGCCCCTTTTGACCGCCTCGGTGCCCAAAGCCCGGCTGGAGGAGTTCTTGCGGCTGCGCCCGGAGGCCCTGGGCCTCTACGACCACCTCTGGCTCAACCCCAGCGAGCCTTTACCGCCCACCCGCAGGCCCAGCCGCCTGGCTGAAACCGTTCCGACTTACGAAGGCAGCCTTCAGGAGTTGCAAGACCAGCAGGCCCTACAGGAAACCCACCAGCAAAAAGGTCCCCTTCGCAGCAGTGGTCTTTACTACCACGGCCCGCCCGGCTCGAGCAAGGTGGCCCTCACCTTCGATGACGCGGTGCACCCCATGTACGCTCCTTTGCTGCTCGAGGCCCTAGGTAGGGCAGGGGTCAAGGCCACCTTCTTCCTGATCGGGCGTAACGCCGAGGCCTACCCCTACTTCGTGCGCGACCTGGCCCAGGCCGGGCACGAGCTGGCCAACCACACCTACCATCACGTGCGCCTGGTGGGCCTGCCCGAGGAGGTGGTGAGGGATGAGCTGACCCGCACCAACCAGCTCATCGAGCGCCTTACCGGGCAGAAGGTGCGCTTCTTCCGCCCGCCCGGCGGACGCTACAACGCCCAGGTGCTGCGGGTGGCGCGCGAGCTAGGCCTTACCACCGCCTTCTGGACCGACGACCCGGCCGACTTCAACAATCCCGGAAGTGCGGTCATTGCCAGCCGTACTTTGCGGTACCTGCGCCGCGGGGGTATCGTGCTGCTGCACGACAACGCCCAGGAAACCCTGCCCGTCCTGGAAGAAATCGCCCAGAAGGCCCGGGCCCGGGGCCTCACCCTCACCACCCTCTCCGACCAGGCCGGGTGGTGAGATGGCCGTGTCCTCTCTTTCCACGCCCACCCCAGCCCCTCAGGTCAGAGCTCGTTCCATCGTCCTGGACGCCTTCCGGGGCCTCACGATCCTGCTCATGCTCCTGGTAAACAACGCTGCCCTAGACAGCGCCACCCCCCCTCAGCTCACCCACGCCCCCTGGGGGGCTGGGGTACACCTGGCCGACCTGGTTTTTCCCTGGTTCTTGTTCGCTACCGGCGCCTCCATCCCCTTCGCCTGGGCCTCGAGCCGCAGGCGTGGGCTGGGCTATGGGGCCTGGGTCCTCAAAGCACTGAAGCGGAGCCTGGTGCTCTTCCTGCTGGGGGTGTTCCTGGTGAGCGCAGTGGCCCACACCCCCCTTTTCGCCCTGGGGGTTTTACAGCTCATCGCCCTGGCCTATGGGGTGGGGGCCCTGCTCTACCCACTCCCACCAACAGCCCGTTGGGGCCTGGCCACCCTGCTGCTGGTGGGCTACTGGGCAGCCATCCGCTTCGTCCCGGTGCCGGGGGCGGGAGCTGGAGTCTTTGAGGAGGGGCAGAACCTCCTGTTCCACCTCAACCAAAACTACCTGGCCCCCTTGGGCCTGCGGGGCATCCCCTCGGTCATCCCCACCGCGGCCTTGGTACTCTTGGCGAGCGGCATGGGCGACCTGCTGCGTAGCCCCCTCTCTTCCCTGCAGAAAGGGGCCTACCTGAGCGGGCTGGGGTTGGGGCTAAGCCTGCTGGGGTATGTCTGGAGCCTCGACCTCGAGTTCAACAAGCCCTACTGGACGCCCTCCTACATCCTGCTGGGCACAGGCAGCGGGGCCCTGCTCCTGGGGCTCATGGTCTGGGCCGAAGGGCTGCTGGGAGCCGGCTGGGCTCTGCCGTTGGTAGTACCGGGGAGCAACGCCCTTCTGGCCTATATAGCCCCCATCCTCTTCAAGGTCTGGGTGCTACAGGACTGGAAGGTAGGCAGCAGTAGCCTGCAAAGCTGGTTTCTGGAGTCCCTCAAAGCAAACCTGGGTCCCTGGGTAGGGGGCTGGGCCTACACCCTAGGTTTCATCGGCTTCTGGTGGCTGGTCTTGCTCTGGCTCTACCGTAGGGACTGGCTCTGGCGGGTCTAACACCAGAACGCCCTCAACCCTGTGCGGCCCGCTAAAAAAGCCCCGGGCTTTTCTGACCGGGGCTTTTTCTCAACCTGGTGGCTATGGGCGGACTCGAACCGCCGACACCACGATTATGAGGAGCTTACCCCTGGGTCCTCTCCACTCCACTACGTTCCGATTTGCCCATAAATAAGGACACTTCCCCTTAGTAAAGTGAGGGTTCGTTCCGCCGGTATCCGCCCCATAAGCTAACCATTCGCTAACTCGAGGCGAGCCCTGGGGGTGGGCGGGGAATGG
>NZ_QWKZ01000096.1 GCF_003574085.1 Meiothermus luteus
CGCCCGGTGGCTTGAGGAAGCCCGTGGCGCGTGGGAGGCGGTGCGGGCTTCCTCAAGCCACCGGGCGATAGCCTCTGACGGAGCTTTCCGGTCAAGCCCGAACTGGTCCAAGATCTCTGCCAAAGCCCCCTCACAGCGCCCTACCTCCACCTCGAGTTCCTTTGCCCTGTCAGGGGGAACCGCGAGGCCCGGATCCTCCAAGCCCGCCAGGCTTTGCGCCAGCTCCCGCGCTTCTGCCTCGACGGCCCCTAACCTCCTCTTCAAGCTTTCGAGCTCCTCCCTTAAAGCCTGCACTTCCGGTGCCTCTTTGGCCTGGGGCAGGACGTGCACCATCCCTTCGCAGAGGGGGCAGGGCTCCCCGGGCCGTAGCAGATGGCGATAAGCCAGAACCCCTAAGCGCTCCGCCTGTTCCTGAAGCTTCCGAACCTCCACCTCCAGATCCTTCTTAAGCGCCTCCGATTTCCGGAGCCGGGCGAAGCGGGCGGAAAGGAGCTCTCTCCTCGCCTCCTCAAGCATCCGGGCCAGGTCTAAGGCCCTCTCCATCTGGGAGGTGCGCCCAGCCAGCTTTTCCGCTTCCAAAAGGGCCTTCCTTAAGGCTGTCGCTAACTCCTCCGGCCCGAGGGTGGAGGAAAGCTCCCCTTGCGGGAAACCCTCGGCCCTCTCCAAGAGACCTGCAAGCTCCTGGAGCCAAGGAAGCTCCCTTTCCCTAACCTCCGTTTCCAGGCGCGCCTTGCCGAGGTTTTCGGGATCGAGGCCAAGGTGCGTCAACTTCTGGACCAGCTCCTCGCGCTGCCTTTCCAATTCCCGCTCCCGCGCCTTAAGGGCCCTCGGCCTCTTCCTCCGCCTCCCTCAGCTCCCGTTCCTTGGCCTCCAGGTCTTGCCAAAGCTCAAGGGCGCTCCGGGCCTGTTGGGAAGCCAGGGCCTTTTCCCTCTCCCTTTCCCACTCCCCCCTCTTGCCCTCCAGGGCATCCAGCTCGTCCTGGGCTCGCCCGAGGGCCTCTACCCGCTCTAGGATCCTCTCCAACCGCTCCCGGGTGGCTTCGAGGTCCGCCAACCTTTTTGCCAGCGAGTGGCGCTCCTCCTTGGCCTTCTTGAGCTCCTCCTCCAGCTCCCGGAGACGATCCTGGCGGATCCCTTCCGCCTCGAGGCGTTCCAGCTCCTCCTCCAGCCCCACCTTCTTGGCCCTCAATTCCTTCAACCGTTCCTTCAACCGCTCCCGCATCTCCTTGAGCTCTTCCAGGCCGAATAGGCGGTCCAGAATCTCCCGCCGCTCCCTCCCCTGGGCCTTGCGCAGGAACTGGTCGAACTCCCCCTGGGGCAGAAAGACGGACCGGACGAAGGTGTCGTAGTCCAACCCCAGGATCCGCTCCACCCCCTCCGTGACGCCCTTGGTCCCCCGGTCCACCAGGGGATGGAGCTTTCCATCCCGAAACTCCAAGAGGCTGGCTTCCGCCTTCTTCCCCAGCTCCCGCTCCACCCGGTAAACCCTGCCGCCCACGCCAAAGGTCAGGGCCACCCAGGCCCGGAGGGCACCGGGGTGAAGCATCTGGCCCAGGTCCCGCTTGCCCAGGCGGGGAACGGCACCGAAAAGGGCGAAGGTCATGGCCTCCAGCAGAGTGCTCTTGCCGCTCCCCGTGGGCCCAGTAATGACGAAGAGATCCACATCATCCAAGGGGATTTCCTGCCTTTTGCGGTAGGAACCGAACCCCTCAAGTTCCAGCTTTAAAGGCCGCATCCCGCACCTCCTGGCGCAGTTCCCCAAAGCTCCTCAGGAGCTCCGCGCGCTTTTTCTCGTCTTTCTCCTCTTCCTCCAGGTACCGGGCGTAGGCTTCCTCGAGGGCAGCCGGAACCTCCTCCTCGGCGGAGGAGCCGGGCCCGTGGTCGGCTTCCGCGACCGCCACTTCTAGAACGTTATCCAAGGCGCGGAAGGCGTCCCGCAGGCTGGGTTCGGGCGTTCCCTCCAGGACCACCCGCGCCCAGCCCACGAAGGCTTCCACCTCTTCCATTCCCTTCCAGGCCTCCGCCGCCTTGAAGCGAAACGTGCGCAGGGGCTTGCCCCACTGCGCCTTGATGGGCTCCACCCGCGGGGGCAGGTGGCGTTCCCCAGGGATCTCCACGTAGAGGACACCCCGGTCGGCCTCCTCCCCACTGAAGTCCAAGGCGATGGGGCTTCCGGGATACCAAGCCTAGGGGGCTACCTCCTGCATTCGGTGCAGATGCCCCAGGGCGATGTAGCGGGCGCTCGGAAGCATCCCGGGGGGTACGGCGTAGGTGTCCGCCAGGTAGAGGGCGAACTCCCCTCCCCCAGGACGGCTCCCGGCCACGGGAAAGTGGCCGAGAACCACGTCCGCCCCGAAGTGGGCGAGGAGCCTGCCCATACGCTCCCCGTAGGCAGCACGGCGCTCCTCCCCTTTGTCCTCCAGCGTCTTCACCAAGCGCCGTTCGAGGACAAACGGGACCAGGGCGAAGCGGAGGCCATGGAACTCCACCAAACCACCCTCGTCCGCCAGGGCCAGCCGCCCTCGCACCTCAGCCTTGCCCTCCAGCAGGGGACGGCAGACCCGCTCAAAGCGCTCCCCGGGGTCGTGGTTTCCCGCAATGAGGAAACAGGCGATCCCCTCCTTGTGCAGGCGCAGGACAAAATCCACCAAGGCCCCCTCCGCCGCCGAAGAGGGCTGGGGGTGGTCCAGCAGGTCCCCCGTGGCCAGGACCAGGTCCACCCCTCGCTCTACCGCCAGCTCGGCGATGGCCTCGAGGGCCTGCACGATCTCCGGGGTCCGGTCCTTGCCCTTGAGCTCCTTGCCCAGATGCCAGTCTGCCGTGTGCAGGATGCGGATCGGACGATTCATCGCCGGACCTCCAAAAGGAAATCCCTGAACCGCCCCTATTCCTGGGCGGGGACGATCCCCAGCCGGGTGGCCAGCCTGGCGATCTCCTCCTCCCACCGCCGGCGCAGGTTCTCGGGTTCCCGCACCTCCACCAGGCTCCCCCAGGAGAGGACCCATCCGAGGATCTCAAAGGGGAAACCCCGCTGGTCGGTGTTGACCAGGTAGACCAGCTCCACGCTCCCGTCCTCTTCCCGTCGCCGCTCCACGGGTTCGGGCAGATCCCCCTCCTGCAGGCGGCGCGCCACCTGGGGGGCAAAACGAAGCCGCACGGGCACCTGCCGGGTACCGGGGGTGTGGAGGGAAGCACCCCAAGCCCCCGCCAGGTACGTGTGGGGATCAAAGTTCTCCGGGATCTCGTAAGTTTCGTCCAGGACCCGGGTGTTTCGCATCCTCGTCAGCTTGAAGAGGCTTGGATAGGCGTACTTCCGGGATCCCTCCCGAATCCGGGCGAGGGCGTACAGGCTCAGGTTCCAGCGGTTGACCTCCACGAACCAGACCTCCAGGGAGCGCCTACGCGTTCTCCCCTGCAGATCCTCGTAGTCCACCTCCAGGACCCGCCGCTCCTGCCAGGCGTGGAAGACGTGCTCCAAAACCCTATCCGGGATCTTCACCCGGTCGCGGTAGCGCTCCAGCTCCGAGGCCGCTATGCGCCGGATATGCGAGGGGAACTTTTCCAGGAGGCCTTCGAGCTGCTTGAAGAAGATGTGGTGGCGGCTCGGCGCCTGGTGAAAGTAAAAGCGTTGGGTCACGTAGAAAAAGAGAAAGTCAAAGGGGGTCAGAATGGACTCCTTGCCCCGGAGGTAGTAGGCGTTTCCCTCTTGCACCAGCTCGAGGTCCATTTCCCCGGCCAACGCTTCCAGGTCCAAAAGGTAGCGTTGCACGCTCCGCTGTTCCACCCCGAGGGCCCGGGCCAGCTCCGCCGTCTTCCAGGGACGTTGCCGGAGAAGGTGGATCATCCGCAGCAGCCGGCGCGACTTCCCGTCCGCATGCCCCACGGTCTATTCCTCCAGAAACGCGCTCCAACCCCGGACGGGGATCCCCCCCACGTTAAAACCGCTTTCCGCCAACAGGTCCTTCAGTATGCCACGACCCGCCCGCTTCATCTCCCTCTTCAAAGCCTCCCAAGCTTCCCCTTCCCCCCTATCGTAGGCCCTGAGGGCCACGTTGAGGAGCAGAAGCCCTTGGGGTTTAGCCCCCAACACCCGGCGCAACCCCTCGTAGGCCTCCCGCCGTGGGAGCCCCCGGACCGCCTCCGCCTGGGCCACCGCCTCCCGCACCAAGTCCTCCAAGCGGGACATAAGGAAGGAAAAAACCTGGCGATAGGGCCCTTCTCCGATCCCCGCCTGGAGATCGTCCAGGCGCTCCTCGTAGAAGGCGATGCGGAAGGCCTCGAGGAAGCGTTCCAGATCCCCCCTTTCCCCGGTGAACCCCAGGGCCCAACGGGTCTTTAGCTTCACAAAATCTCCCTGGGCAAGCCACACCACAAAACCCTCCACGCCCTCCCGCTCCAGGATGCTTTGGTGCACCTCCTGCAACGAGGCGGAACCCGCGGGCTCCCAGACCACGTGGGGAACGCGGAGCCCCCCTAGGACCTCCCGGAGCTCCTGGGAAACCCCCGGAAGCCAATACCGCCCCGTGGGGATGTGCCGAACGGCCAGGAGGACCGCCTTGGGGGCCTCAGGGCGCACCATGATGGGGCGCTCGGGGTCCAGGACCTCAAAGAGCAAGGTGACGGGGCCCAAAACCTCCCTGGCCCGCACCGCCAGGGCCTCGTGGTCCAGCGTCCAGCTCCGGCGGAGGGCCCGCTCGTCCTCTGGGCTGAGCCTGAGGCTTCCCCGGGTGGCAAAGCGCAGGGCGCCTTCCAAGAAGAAGGCTTGGAGGAGGCGGCCATCCTCTTTGGGGCCAATGTAGTCCCCAGGGCCCAGGGATCGCGAAGGATCCACCCCGCATCGGGGGTCACCCAGGTTGAAGAAGCGGTGGAAGGGGCGGGAAACTACTTCCCCGGTGGCCTCGCGGTAGATGATCCCCCGTAGCTCCCGCGTCACCGGGTCCCAGGAGGGCTGGGTACCCGCCCCTCGCTCCCGGTAGCTCACCAGCACCAGCCCCCCATCCCGGCGCACCAAAAAAGGGGGGGTCTGCGCCTTTTCCAGGGCGAGATCCAGGGGGGGAGGAGGTCCCAAGAGCATGGTCAGGCAACCTTAGCAGACGGATCCCCGTCGATTTTAAACCGATCCAACGAAACTTCGTCCAGAAGGACCACCTCGCTCGCGGCCCCGGCCAGATAAAGGGAGATGAAATTTTGGAATTGCACCACAATCACCCGCTTCCCTCCTTGCCGGAGCTTCCACACCGGGTAAGCGAGATCCCCGTCCCCCGAAAAGAGGAGCAGGACATCCCACCGGTCGCGGTGAAGCCCCTCCGCCATCTTCCAGGTCAAAGCCGCATCTGCCTCCTTCTCCCGCCCCATCTCCACCCGGGCCTTGTCCACCTCCCACCCCTTGTACTTCAAGGCATCCATGAACCTGATCGGGGGACAGAAACCATCCTCGCGGCGAAATACTCCCATGCACATGTACTTGTAGACCAAGTTCCCGTAACCTGCGCTGAATTCCGCAGCAAGCCTGTCGTAATCTACCCGCCCAATGTGGTGCGCCTTTAGAGCCTGGTAGAGGTTCTGCCCGTCCACGAACACCGCCACCCGCTCAACCATCGTCTGCCTCCTTACCCTTAGGGTGCGACGGGGAAGCGACAGATACGGTCGCGCGCGCCGAGCCCTGTCCCCCATCCCCCTCGGGGATCAGGAGGCGCACCCGCAAGCCCCCTTCCAGGAGCGCCTCTCCCACCTGACGACGGCAGAGCCGCCTGAGCTCCTTCCAGAGCACCGCATCCTCATAGGCCTCCCGTTCCGGCGGCACGTAGTGGAGCAGGGTTTCGGAAACCATCACGATGAGGCGTTCCTTGGCGCGGGAAAAGGCCACGTTGGTTCGGTTCACATCCAGGAGGAACTCCTGCAGGGTCGTAAGGGCGTTGGGGTCGCTGGCGCTGGCGGAGTAGAAGATCACCCGCCGCTCCCCTCCCTGCAGACGCTCCACGGTATCCACGAGGCCCACCCTTCCCCTCAGCTTTTCGCGGAGCAGGGTGCGTTGGGCGCGAAAGGGGGTGACCACCGCGATATCCTCCGCGACCAAGGTCTTTGGTGCCCCCTCCAGGGCGCGAAGGATGATCTCGGTCTCATGAGGGTTCCGTTTACGGCCTTGCCTATCGTTATGGACGAGAAGGTACACACCCTCCTCCCCATGCCAAAGGGCCTCCCAGAGGGTGTCCCCCGCTTCCGGCTTCCCTTTGCCTTTCCGTCCGTCCAGCTCAACGTTATCCCGGCGGTAGAGGGGTTGGATGAGGTTGCGCACCTCCTCAGGCAGGCGGTGGGTGTACGTGAGAACGGTGTAGCCCACCCGCCCAGCAGGGTCCTCAAGCGCCCGGCGAATGCGAAGGAACGCTTCAAAGACGCTCAAGTAGGGGAGGTAGCGCTGCACGCCGGGGCGGTGCTCCTCCTCCCACTGGTGTTGGATTACGGGGGCCAGCTGGCGGTGATCGCCCGTCAGCAGGATGCGCCAGGGCCGGTCAGGTGAAAGATCCAGCTGGTAGGCCAGGGCAAGGAAGTGGGGAAAGAGCATCATGCTGGCCTCGTCCACCACCAGGAGATCCAGGCCGGGGAACCGCGAGAGGGCGAAGATGGGCATGAGGTCTGGGTACCGCTTGGCCAACGCGCACGTGTCCTCGAGGTCCCCCTCCCTCCATCTCCGCCACAAAGGACCAATCTTCAAAAGCCCATTGGTGGTCCCGAAGACGAGAACGCGGGCGGAAGGTGGGGGCTCCTTACGGCGAAGTTCTTCCTGCAAAGTTTCCAAGGTACAGGGAACGTCCCTCACTTCTTCCTCGTCACGGTCCACCGGGTCCACGCGGAGGAGGACCACGGGATTCCAGGGCTCCCCCGCCTTCTCAAAAGCGCCCCGAACGGCATCCTGCACCGCCCGCACCCGCTCCAAAAGGGTGTCTACGGCGGTGTGGGTAGCCGCGGCCACCCCTAGAACCCCCTGCTCCGGTAGGAGAAGCTGGGCCCAAAGGAGAAGGGCCACCGCCGTCACCTGGGTCTTTCCCGTGCCAGGAGGACCCTGGAGCAGATAGACGCGGTGCGTGAGGCTTTGGAGGATGGCCTCCTCCTGACGCTCGTTGAGAGCTAGCCCCTGGTCTTGGAGGTGACGGAGGATCTTCTGCGCCCGCTCACGGAGCCCCTCCCCTGCAAGGGGCGGGAGGGAAGGGGATTCCAAGTCAAACCACTTGTCCATTTGGTCACGGCATTCGCCTGAGATTCCTTTCAACACCTCATCCACCCGGCGAGCCACGTAGTCGGAGGGGCTAGGATCGAGAATGGCCAAGGACCAGGTCCCGGAAGGAAGCCTACTCGGAAGCACATAGCGATCAGGCGGGCGGTTAAAAGGGATCGCCTCCAGCTCGACCCATCCCTCGTCCCAGTCCAGTTCCCTTACCCGGGCCGTGACCCCCTGGTGCCAAAGCTGGGCCCACGTCTGAGGTTTGGACGGGTCGTTCACCTCGCTTACCCGCACGAAGTCACCGGGCCCTAAGCTTACCCTGCCCTCGAGGTCACTAAGGGAAGCGCCCTCGGGGTAAGCCCGGATTCGGGCGCGGTAGACGTTGCCTTCCCCAGACTTTTTCTCCAAGTTCTCCACAAGAAGCGACGTCCCATTAAACACCCGGAGTTCGGGGGGAAGGGTCTTGTCGGCAAGCCAGAGGTTTAGCCGGACTTGCTGTTCAAAGCGCAAGAAGTCTAGAGACGTTTGCACGACGCCGTATGCTTGGAGGCGGAAGTCCGGAAGCTCTTCGGGGCGAATGGGACTTTTTCGAAGGGTCTTGTTCTTCGGTTCGATCCGCTCTTCCAACCAGCGCAAGGCTATCGCTCGGGTACGCAGGTAGTCGGGAAGGTGAGGGGCTGCCCTTTGTGCGCCTTCCAGCGCTTCCTTCAGAGCTCCCTCTTCCGGGGAAGGCTCGGGCAGTTTCCCCCAGTAAGCCCTCCAGTAAACGGGCGGGAAGGTGTCGTAGTTGCGGTTACGGACCTCGATGTAGCCGTCGCTCTTCCCTGCAATGAAGTCAAAGAGCCAGGGGCGGAAAAGCGAACGCAAACTCAACCCTTCTGCCGTTGTCCAGGGGAAAGAAAAGGTTTGTTTACGCCCCTCACCCACAGATACGGGCCAAAAGAGCGTAGTGGCGGTGATGAGGCTCAACGCTGTTCGCCCCAAGGCATACCTCGTGCGAACCTCGTCCTCCAGGGCGGAAAACATCAGCTCCTCCAAGCCCTCTCGGGTCCCCATGAGGTGCCACAAGGCGGTGAGCAAGCCGCCGCTCTCCGGGCCAACGCGCAAAATCGCTTCCACGAGGTTTTTTATGTCCTGTTGAGACCAAACATAGAAATGAAGGGGGGCCTCCTGCACCCGCGCTCCTCCGGCAGTCAACCCCAGCATCCCCCACAGATCCACCTCCTCCCGCAACCGCTTCACCAGCTGGGAGAAAAAGCCCTGGATCATCTCCGCTTCCAACCGATCGTCTTCGCGGGGATTGCCGGTCCACGGGTGCTTCCGGATTTCCTCCACGAAAACCCCCCCTATCGGGAAAGGTCTTTCTACGAAAAGGAACTCCTCACCCGAAGTAACGTGGGCCACCAGGGCGTTGAGCCGCTCGGCCACCAGGTCCTTCTCTACCACGAGGTAAACCCGGATGAGAGGCTTGTTGTCGATCGTGTAAGAAGGAAGCCGACCAAAGCCCGCATCCCAGAGCCGCTTCACCGGGAAGAACCCCCTGTTTCTCCCTTGCGGGAGCGTGGCTAGGCGCGCCTGGGCCTTGGTTACAAGGTGCTCGGGCCGGAGGGGGCTTTCCATCTGTTGGACGGCTTGCTTCAAGTCCTGCGGCTTAGCCTCCGCCAAAGTCTCTAGATCACCGACTCCATGCTCCTTGAGGGCCTGAACCGCATCGCTGGGGAGGCCCAAGAGCTCCAGATCCCTGCGCTCCGCACCGTGCCTCAGGCACACGACGTTGAAGCGGCAGGCATCGCAGCGAGCGTTGAGCAGGTAGGAGAACTCCAAGGGATCCGCGGCGCTGAGGATGGTTTCCACCACCCCTCCCTGGGCAAGTAGGGCCCTCATGTCCTCCTTGGCTTGAACGAAAAGCGCCTCTTCCTCAAAGGACCAAGGGTCAAGGGGCGGCTCCACCTGCAGGGTACCAGGGTCGGCGCGGACCAAGCGATACTCCACGGGAATGGGCTCTCCTTCCCAAAAAAGGCCCTGCCCCTCTAGAAGAAGCGCGTACAGAGCCAGCTGGGCGTAGTGGTAGCTCCGGTCCCGCCGGGTGGCCTTCAGCTCCAAAATGCGCAAGCGGGGAGCGCCCTCCTCCCAACGGAGGAGGACGAAGTCCAAGCGCCCCTGGAGGGTAAAAGCTCCAACCTCCCCCTCAACCCCTACTTCCCGCGCGAAGAGGGACTGGCCCCGACGAACCTCGCGTATTCTGTCCCCCAGTTCTCTCCAGGTCAGTTGCTCCCGGATCCACGCAAAGCCCTTCTTCTTCAAATACTCCTCTAACGCGCGCTCCGAGCGAAGCCCGACCTCCTGATACGCAGGATCCGCTAAAGTCAAATACTTGTCCAAGATCTTTTGAACCTGGGGGCCTCCTTTACCCGCCTGGAAGGCCAAGTACCTCCCGCAGAACTGCAGCCGGACAAAAGAGGCGATGTCCGTAACCGTGAGGGTTTTCCCCGTCATACTGGCGAATCCTCCAGCTCGATACGCACCGTCTTGGCCCAGGGGGGCCCTCGGGTCCGTCCCCCAGGAGGCCCACCACCACCTTAGCCTGTGGCGGGGCCGATGGCCAGGGGGTGTAGCCATCCGTGAGGACCACCACCAGGTCGTGCCCGTCCGCCAGTGCCGCCTTCAAGCCCCTCCCCATGTCTGTGCCGCCCCCACCCCCGAGCACGAGCCTCCTAGCCTGGCCCCGCCGGGACACCCGCACCGCCGTGTGCACCTCAGCGTCCACCCCGTATACCGTCATCACCGCCCCCGCCGCAACCATCCGCTCCACCTCCGCCAAAGCCTGCGCCAGCATCCCCTCGCTCACGCTCCCCGATGTGTCTACCACCACCCCCACCCGCGGCTTACGACCGTGTTTTCCCGGCAGGATGAAGGGGTCCAGGGCCTCCGCCCGCCGGTGAGGCAACGCGTAATTGGGAAAGCGCCGCTGCCGCAAGGTGAGCAAGGCTTGCCGTAGGGCCCGCCGGAGAAGGGCCCGCCAGTCCACCCTGCCCTCCAGGCGTTCGCGGGCCCAGCGTTCCAGGCCCAAGGGAACCGTGCCCCGGCTTCGGCTTTGGGTGTGGCGTAAGATTTCCCAGGCCACCTCCCGCCGTACCC
>NZ_QWKZ01000097.1 GCF_003574085.1 Meiothermus luteus
CACCCAGCCCTCCTCCACCGCCCGCTTGAGCCCAAAATCGGCCCCTGCCGCGTCGCGGACGGTGGTGAAGCCCCGCCGGAGCATCCCCCGCATGATCTCCGCCGCCCGGAGGGCGTTGTAGTGGGGCGAGGCGTTCAGGAGCTCCCGCAGGTTGGCGGTCCAGGCCAGCACGTGCACATGCGCGTCAATGAGGCCAGGCATAAGGGTAAGGCCACCCAGCTCGAGCCGCACCCCCCCCTCCGCTTGGACCTCGGGCGGCTCGAGCCCAGCAGGCTGAACCCGCTCGATAAACCCGTCCCGCACCACCACGCACATATTCGGCAGCAGCCGGCCCGCCCGCACATCCAGTAGGCCCACCCGGTTCAGAAGCAACAGCGAGGGCATGCCCTAGCCTACCACCCAGCTTGTGGCTTTTTTCCCATAAAAAAGGGCCGGGGGTCACGCCCGCGGGGCCCGGCATAGGGTAGGATAGAGGAGCCAACCAAGGCCTGGCCTGGGAAGCAAGGCTCGGGGGACCCCCAGAGCCCCAAAGGATGTTAGAGTTGGGCCTACCGAAGGAGGAGCCATGAGCGTTCTAGAAAGGGCGCAGGCCGCCCCAACGGCCCCGCGTCCGCCCATCGTCAACGACTTTTCCCTTGTCGTCGCCACCGCCAATGGCACCGGGAGCCAGACCGCAAACCTCACGCTGTTGCGGTCTTTTTTTAGGCTGGGCATACCCGTCCACGGCAAGAACATCTTCCCCTCCAACATCCAGGGCCTGCCCACCTGGTACCACATCCGGGTGAGCCATGAGGGCTACGTCGCCCGCAAACCCCCGGAGATTCTGGTGGCCTTCAACCCCGCCACCGCCCTGGAGGACGTACAAACCCTCCCCCCAGGAGGGGTCTGCCTCTACCACACCGACCTGCGGAACCTACCCCAGCGGGACGACCTCATCTACTACCCGGTGCCGGCCTCCGAGCTGGTGGCCGGGATTGAGGTACCGGTCAAACGCAAGTCCTACCTGGCCAACATGGCCTACGTGGGGGTGCTGGCCTGGATGCTGGGGGTGCCCCTGCCGGTTATTGAAGAGGCGCTGGCGGTGCAGTTTGACCACCGGGCCAAGCTGGTGGAGGACAACCTCGAGGTGGTGCGCCGGGCGCACGCCTGGGCCAGCGAACACCTGACCAAACAGGACCCCTACCGCGTAGAGCCCATGAACAAGACCGAGGGACTCATCCTGATGACCGGCAACGAGGCCGGGGCCCTAGGCGCAGTCTTCGGTGGGGTGAGCGTGGCCGCCTGGTACCCCATCACCCCCTCCACCAGCTTTATGGACGCCCTGCGAACCTTCCTCGCCAAGCTGCGCAAGGACGAAGGGGGCCACCCCACCTACGCCATCGTCCAGGCCGAGGACGAGCTGGCTGCGGCGGGCATTGTGATGGGGGCGGGCTGGGCCGGGGCCCGGGCCCTCACCGCCACCAGCGGTCCCGGCCTCAGCCTGATGGCCGAGTTTGTGAGCTACGGCTACTTTGCCGAAATCCCCGCGGTCATCTGGGATATCCAGCGGGTGGGCCCCAGCACCGGCCTACCCACCCGGACCAGCCAGGGGGATGTGGCCTTTGCCTACACCTTGGGCCATGGCGACACCAAGCACCCCATCCTCCTCCCCTCCTCCATAGAGGAGTGCTTTGAGTTCGGCTGGAAGGCCTTTGACCTGGCTGAGGAGCTCCAGACGCCGGTCTTCGTGCTCTCCGACCTAGACCTGGGCATGAACAACTGGATGGGGCAACCCTTCACCTACCCCGACCGGCCCATGCAGCGGGGCAAGGTGCTGAGCGCAGAGGCCCTCGAGGCCCGGGGTGGCTTCGCCCGCTACAAGGATGTAGATGGCGACGGCATCCCCTACCGCACCCTGCCGGGCACCCCCCATCCCCAGGCGGCCTACTTCACCCGCGGCAGCGGCCACAACGAGGAGGCCCAGTACAGCGAGCGGGCCGAGGACTATGTGCGCATCATGGCCCGCCTGGCCCGCAAGTTTGAGACCGCCCGCCAGCTGGTGCCTCCCCCGGTGGTGGCGCACACCCCTGGGGCCCGGCTGGGGGTCATTGCCTACGGCACCACCCGCTACGCCATTGAGGAGGCCAAAGACCGCCTGGCCCAGAAGCTGCCCTTCAGCTTCCTGCGGCTGCGGGCCCTGCCCATCGGCCCTGAGGTGCGGGCGTTCGTGGCCGCCCACGAGCAGGTGTGCGTGGTGGAGATGAACCGCGACGGCCAGGTACACGGCATCTTGCAGGCCGAGCTACCCGAGTTTGCCTCCCGCCTGCGCTCGGTGGCCTACCTGGACGGGCTGCCCCTAACGGCGGAGTGGGTGATGACCCGGCTCACCGAGGAAGCCCAGCGCCCCATGTGAGGAGGTCCCTATGGAGAACCCCCCGATCAAGACAAACCCCCCTCTCAGGCTCAACACGGTGGGCCTGAGCAAAAAGGACTACGACGGCGCCCCCAGCACGCTGTGTAAGGGCTGCGGCCACAACAGCATCGCCAGCCAAATTGTCCAGGTGGCCTACGAGCTCAGCCTGAGGCCCCACGAGGTTATCAAGCTCTCCGGCATCGGCTGCTCTTCCAAGTCGCCGGCCTACTTCCTGGGGATGTCCCACGGCTTCAACGCCCTGCACGGGCGGATGCCCAGCGTGGCCACCGGGGCCCTCTTGGCCAACCACACTCTCAAGGCCATCGGGGTTTCAGGGGATGGGGACACCGGCAGCATCGGCCTAGGCCAGTTCAAGCACCTCCTTCGGCGCAACCTGCGGATGGTCTATATCATCGAGAACAACGGGGTCTACGGCCTCACCAAAGGGCAGTTTTCGGCCACCGCCGAGAAGGGCCTGACCCTGAAGTACGCTGGGAAGAACCCTTTTCCCCCGGTAGACCTATGCATGGAGGCCATTGTGGCCGGTTGCGGCTTCGTGGCCCGCAGCTTTGCCGGGGACGCCAAGCAGGTGCGCGAGCTCCTGAAAGCCGCCCTCTCCCACCGGGGCACAGCGGTGCTGGACATCATCAGCCCCTGCGTGACCTTCAACAACGAGGACGACAGTCCGAAGAGCTACAGCTACGGCACCCAGCACGAAAAACCCCTGCACGAGCTGGGGTTCATCCCTCCCAGCGAGGAAATCGTGATTGAGCCGCTCGAGCCCGGGGAGTTCCGCCTAGTGGAGCTCCACGACGGCTCACACATCCGGCTGCGCAATCTGGGCCCCGACTACGACCCCACCGACCGGATGGCCGCCCTGGCCCGTCTACATCAGGCCCAGGAAGAAGGCGAATTCATCACCGGCCTGCTCTACTACGACCCCAGCCGGCCTAGCCTGGCCGAGGTGGAAGGGCTGAGCACCCCGCTGGCCCAGCTGCCACCCGAGCGGCTGCGTCCCTCCCAGGAGCGGCTCTCAGAGGTGTTGCAGGCCTACCGCTAGGCCCTTCACAGCCAACCTTGAAGGCGGTACTTCAGCAGGCCCAGGTACTCCCGGGTGATGGGGGTGAGGGCCAGCAGACGGTCGGCGGGGGTGGGTAGGGCCAGGTCAAAGCGGGGCTCGCTCGAGGGCACACTCCACACCTCCAGCCCCAGCTTGCGAAAGGCCCCCACCGCCCGGCGGCTGTGGGTGGGGGTGGTCACCAAAAGGATGCGGCGGTAGCCCCGCGTCCGGGCCAGCTCGGCCACCGCCAGGGCCTCGGTGCGGGTGGTGCGCATCTCCGGAAGCAGGACGACCTCTGGGCCCGCCGCGCCGTAAAGCGCCCGCACCCGCTCCAAGGCCACCCTGCCTAAGGAAGGGCACCTCGCGTCGCCGAAAATCTCCCCCACGGTATCGGAGAGGGTGATGCGGGGGGCGTAGCCCTGGCGCCAGAGCTCCAGCCCCTTTTCCAACCGGGCCAGGGAGCTGGCCTCGAGTTCCCCCGCCCCGCAGTGCATCCCCCCACCTAGGATCACAATCAGGTCGGCTTCCCGCGGGGCCTCCCGTACCACTAGGCCCTGGACCAAAAGAGCCGTGAAGGGGGTAAAGAGAACCGCCCCGGTAAGGAGGGCCAGAAGGCCGCTGGCCCCTAGCAGGAGCCGAAAGGTGAGGGGAAATAGGCCCAGCGAGGTGCCCAGGAGCCAAAGCAGCCCCGTGGGGAGGAGGCCCATCTCGGGGTTGAGGGTCAAGCCCAGGGGCAATAAGAGGAGGCTGAGGCCCGCAGCCACCAGAACCCGCGCCCGTTGATCCAACACACCTGCCATCGTACCAGCCCAGCTTTTTATATCGTTTTTCCTTCACTAAAGGCGTGATACGATACATGCATGCCCACGCTGACCACTGAGCAAAAGATGGTGCTGGAGATGGTGCGCCAGGTCTCCCGCGAGGTCCTGTGGGAGCTGGCCCCCGAGTACGACCGCACCGGCGCCTACCCCTGGCCCCAGCTAAGAAAGCTCGGCCAGCTCGGCCTTCTGGGTATGACCACCCCCGAGGCCTGGGGAGGGGCCGGGCTGGACTCGGTAACCTGGGCCCTGGCCCTGGAGGAAATCGCCGCGGCTGACCCCAGCGTGGCGGTCATCCTTTCGGTCACCTCGGGCCTGCCGCAGTACATGCTCCTGCGCTTTGGCAGCGAGGCCCAGAAGAAAAAGTACCTGGTGCCCCTGGCCAAAGGGGAGTGGATCGGGGCCTTCTGCCTTAGCGAGCCCCATGCCGGCTCTGATCCGGCCTCGCTCAAGACCCGCGCCCAGAGGGTCCCCGGCGGCTGGCGGCTGGACGGGGTCAAAAGCTGGGTCACCTCGGGAGGACAGGCCCAGGTCTACGTGGTCATGGCCCGCAGCGAGGCCGGCATCAGCAGCTTCATCGTGGAGAAGGACAGCCCAGGCCTTGGCTTTGGCCAGCCCGAGGAGAAGATGGGCCTGCACGCCGCCCACACCTGCGAGGTTCGGCTGGAGGGGGTCTTTGTCCCGGAGGAGAACCTGCTGGGCCAGGAAGGCCGGGGGCTGGCCCAGGCCTTGGCCGGGCTAGACTCGGGCCGCATCGGAATCGCCGCCCAGGCCGTGGGCATGGCCCGGGCGGCCTTTGAGCTTGCCCGGCGGTACGCGGACGAGCGCTTTCAGTTCGGCCAGAGGCTGAGAGAATTCCAGGGGGTGAGCTTCAAGCTGGCCGAGATGCACACCCGCATCGCCGCGGCTCGAGGGCTGGTGCTCGAGGCCGCCGCCAAAAAGGACCGGGGGGAACGCTACACCCTGGAGGCCTCTACCGCCAAGCTCTTTGCTTCCGACGTGGCGGTGAGCGTGACCCGCGATGCGGTGCAGATTCTGGGGGGCTATGGCTACCACCGCGACTACCGGGTGGAGCGCTACTACCGCGACGCCAAGGTCACCGAAATCTACGAGGGCACCAGCGAGATTCAAAAACTCATCATCGCCCGGGAACTCTACCGCTAGGGTATACTCTGCCCCGTGAAGGCCCTGGTCACCGGCTTTGAGCCCTTCGCCGAACACCCCCACAACCCCAGCCAGGCAGTGCTGGCGCTGCTGCCCGAGCGGGTGGGGGGGCTCGAGCTGGTCCGGGCCACCCTACCGGTGGACACCGAGCGGGTGCGGCCCATCCTAAAGGGGCTTTACCGGGAGCACCAACCGGCCGTGGCGCTCCACCTGGGCCTGGCGGCCGGCCGGCCCCTGGTCTGCCTAGAGCGGCTCGCCGTCAACCTCCTCGAGTTTGACCTCCCCGACAACGGAGGGCACCTCCTGCAAGGCACCCCCGTTCTACCCGAGGGCCCACTGGCCCTGCTCACCCGGCTGCCCCTGCGGGCCATCCAAGCCCGCTGGAAGGAGGCGGGCATACCGAGCACGGTGAGCAACAGCGCGGGGCTTTACCTGTGCAACCAGGTCATGTACCTGGCCCTCGCCTGGCTGCCTCCAGGGGTGCCGGCCGGCTTCATCCACCTGCCCCCCGACGAGACCCTGGCCCTCGCCAGACCCCAGGCCTACGTGCCCCTCAAAACCCAGGCCCAAGCGGTGGTGCTGGCCCTGGAAGAGGTGCAAAAGTCCATTCCCCCCGGACCATGACCGACCTCCTCATCATCTCTGGCGGGAACGCCGAGGACCTGATTGGAACCACCCTGGCCCAGCACCTTCAGGACCTCCGGCTGGCCGCCCTGCCCTTGGTGGGGCCGGGCCAGCGCTACGAAGGCCACGTGGAGCGTATCCTGGGCCCCCGCAGCCAAATGCCCTCCGGCGGCTTCCCCTTCAACAGCCTGGAAAACCTGCTGGCCGACCTCAGGGCCGGCTTCCTCTGGGAGATACTCCGGCAAGTCCGCGCTGCCCAGATCGCCCGCAAAGAGGTGCGGGCGGTGGCCGTGGTGGGCGATGCCTACGCCCTGGCCATCGGCGTGTTGGCCTCAGACTGGGGGAAAAAACCGCTCTTCCACCTCCAACCCCAGGTCTCCTACTACTACTGGGACGGCCGAAGCGTCTGGGAACGGCTCAAACAGCCCAACCAGTTCGCCGCCGAGGACTACATGTTCTACGAGCGCTGGATGCACCGCTTTGTGCAGGCGGTCTACGTTCGGGACAAACCCAGCGAGGAGCGGGCCAAGAGGCTGGGCATGCACAAGGCCCGCTTTGTGGGGGGAATGGCCATGGACACCCTAGGGCCCCCCGAGCGCGAGCTAGAAGGGGTGCTGGACGGGCGCAGGGTGCTGGTGCTGCTGCCGGGCACCCGGGCCGATGTGCGCTTCAGTCTGCCCCTGATGCTGCAGGCTGCCGCCCTTCTACCTGAATTACAGCCCCTGGTGGCTTGGGCGGGCGATTTTTCCCAGGTGCCCCTGGCCGAGGGCTGGTCCTTGCACTTGATGGACGACCAAACCGCCGTGGCCCAGCGAGACTCCCAGCAGGTCTGGCTGTTGCGAAACGCTTTTTCGGCCATCCTGCACGTGGGCTATGTGGCGGTAGGCACGGCCGGTACGGCCAACGAGCAGGCCGCCGGGATGGGCCTCCCGGTGGTGGCCTTCCCCACGCCGGGGCCCCAGTACATCTACCCCAACGCCCTGCGGCAAAGCCGGCTCCTCGGAAAGGCCCTGCGGCTGGTGGAGGCTCACCCTGAAAAGGTGGCCGAGGCGGTGCGGGTCTTCCTAAACGACGAAAAGGCCCGCCAGGAGGCCCAGCAGGAAGGTCTGGAGCGCAACGGGCCAAAGGGAGCCTTACCAACAATTGCCCGTGAGATTCGCACGGCACTGACAAGATAGACGCTATGTCCCCTACCATTCTGGCCCTGGTGGTCACCCACAACCGTAAGAACTTGCTGAAGGAGTGCCTGAACTGCCTTCTAGGGCAAAACCACCCTGTGGACCGCATCTTGGTCATAGACAACGCTTCCACCGACGGCACTCAAGGGATGGTGGCGCAGCAATTCCCCCAAGTCGAATATGTGCGGCTCTCAGAAAACCTAGGGGCGGCAGGGGGATTCCACCATGGTCTGGCCATCGCCCGCGAACTGGATTACGACTGGATATGGCTCCTGGACGACGACGCCCATCCAAAACCAGACAGCTTGCAAAAGCTCGTGAACGGGTTGGAACGCGCGCTGTGCCTGGGCAAAACCCCGGACCTACTCCTCAGCCACCTGGTCTGGCTGGATGGGCGAACCCACCCAATGGGCATCCCCTGGCCCGATCTTCGGCGCCCCCTTCTGCTGCTTAGGGCTTGGAAGCACAGGCTCGTCCCAATCCGCTTTGGTACCTATGCCTCAATGCTGGTAAGCCAGGTCGCGGCCCGAAAGTATCCTCTGCCCACGAAGGAATACTTTCTTTGGAACGACGACCTGGAGTACTCGGGAAGGATTCTTCGGCGAGGTCTGGGCTTTTTGGTCAAGGATAGCTTGGTGGTCCATAAAACCCGCAACCCGTTCAGTTCGGCCATAAGCTCCACGGATGAGCAATTTTACCTAGAGGCCCGCAACCGGGCCTGGCTGGTACGCTCGGACGCTTTCGGGCCGCTTGGGAAGGCGTTCTGGGTCCTCAACAGCCTGGGGGTATTCCTGGCCAGGCTGCGCGTTCGGGGATGGCGAGGAATCCACATCATCGCAAAAGGATGGCTAGAGGGCTTCCGAAACCCCCCTCCTGCCAACCATTAATCTCACCGCCCCCTACCAAAGGCTAGGTGTAAAAGCAGGCCGCGGGCGCTCCAAAAATTCCTTTCCTAAAAGGCCGTGCGCGAGCTGAGCCTGGTAGAATAGGCCCCGGCCGTGCTCCTATGTCCTTTTTGGTGGGAAAGCGCGCCAGGGCAAGCAGCCCGCGGTAGTCCGGCCCGTTATGAGCCTTTTAGAAAAGCTCCCTTGGAAACAAAAGGCCCTCGCGCAGTTTGCGGGCATTCTTTGCACGTTGGGCCTCACAGAGATGAGCCGCTCGGCGTTCTTTTGGGTCTTCCTGCCCTTTTCCTCCAAGGAGCTGGGCCTAAGCTTGAGCCTGATTGGGCTGGCCTGGGTGGTGCACTCCTTGGCCGAGGCCTTTAGCCGGGGGCTGGGCGGCTACCTCGTGCAGCGGCTTGGGTTTGGCGTGGTCGCGGCCTTCGCTGGGTTGGTGGGCCTAATCACGGTGATTGGAACCGTTTCCTACCCCAATGGCTGGCTTCTCCTGGGCAGCACCCTGGTCTGGGGGGTAGCCATCTCTGCGCTCCAGCCGGGTTACCTGACCTACTCCAGCCGGGTCGCGGTGCCCGGCCGGGAAGGCCGGGCCATGGCCTACGCCCACTTCCTGGTAATGCCATGGATAGGCCTGGGCTGGGTCTTGGGAACCTTTTTCACCCGCAACCTCCCCGGAACTGGCGGCTACATGCTCATGGTCGCCTTGGGGCTAGCCACCCTCCTCGGCCTGGCCAACCTGCGCGTCCGCGAGCCCATCCCCAAGCAGGGGTTTCGCCTGAGCCAGCTCCTGCCCATCCTGGTAGTCGTACCGGTGGCCTTCGCCCAGACCTTCTTGCAAAACCTGTTCAACCTGGTGATCCTCAAGTTCACCTTTAATGTGCTCCTCTTTACCGAGTGGCAGCTTTACCTGGCCATTGGCCTGGGGGCTGCAGTGGCCTTTGTGAGCGCCGGCTTTCTCGGCCGCCTGCCCGACCGCCGAGGGCCGCTCCTGCCCCTGGTGGGCAGCCTTGGAGTGTTGGCCATGGTCTTCTTGCTCATCGCACAAAGGCCCACCTACGGCCAGTTCTTAGGCCTCTGCCTGCTGGGTGGTGCGGCCTTCGCCACCTTTGTGCCGAGTTGGAACGCTTTTTTGGTCCGGCTGCTGCCGGTGGAGAACCGCGCAGCCATCTGGGGTTCGCTGATGGTGGTGGAGGGGCTTGGCGCCGCCACGGGGCCCGCGGTGGGAGGATTCCTCTGGGACTGGCTGGGGCCCAGGGGTCCATTTTTGGGAGGGGCCTTGGTTTGCTTAGGGCTGGTGGTCTTCTACCTGGGTCTGTGGCGCTTTGGCGCAGGTAAAAGGTAGGTCCGGCCTGGACTTTCTCAGAGTTGTTTGGGTTAACCTCAAGCAGTATGTTGCGGTTTTTTCTGGTGCTGGGCGCTTTGGTCGGGTGGAGCCTTGGGCAAGGGGCCCAGGTGGACGAGCGGCGCATCGGGCCGGAGGGCGGAGCCCTGCGAATACCCGGCATCCAGGTATGGGTACCCCCAGGGGCCCTTCACACCCCGGTGCGTTTCCGCCTCGAGCGGCTCCAAGCAGTGCCTACCTCTCCTCCCCAGGACGAGGTCTTTTTCATCCAAACCCTACCCGAGCGAGAGGTGGTGGGCATCTACCGGCTCTCCTCCGGCGCCACCAGCTTCCTAAAGCCCCTAGAGATAGAATTGCGCGTCAACCCCCCCTACCGGCCTGGGGGACGGGTCATTCGAAGCGTGGTCTACATCTGGAACGGCAAGGGCTACATCAGCGTCCAGGTTCCCAGCAACCGGGAAACCCTAAGCCTCTCCCGGCTCGAGCTGGGCCCGGGAGCGGGGGCCGGAGGCTACCCGGCCGGCCTGGTGCTGGCAGCTATCCGGGCCCCGGAGGAGAACCTGCTGCGGGAGTGCCAAAGCCGGGGCGGGCGCTGGACCGGCACAAGCTGCGAGCGCCGTTAGGGGCCTCAGCCCACCCAGAACCCCCACCGACCTCCCTCCAAAC
>NZ_QWKZ01000098.1 GCF_003574085.1 Meiothermus luteus
CCCACTCCCCCAGGGCGTACACCAACAGGGCCACCGCCATCACCATCCCCAGGGCCATCACCCGCTCCTCCTTCCCTCGTCCACCTCCCGCTCCCACCCCCGGTAGCCCGGCAGCAAGGGAAGCCCGCACCTCCCGATCCGACGGGTTCCCATCCCCCGGGGCGTAAAGCAGGGGAATGCCCCCCGTGTCGGCGCAAACCAGGTTCATCACCCACCGCTTGAGGTCCGGCCGATGGTCCCGGCTGTACCCGCGCACCACCCAAAGGGCCACAGGGTGCTTCCCCGGCCACCTCCTCCCACGCCGCCTTGGCGATCTCTAGGAACACCTCCGTCCCCAACCTCGTACAGGGTGTCCAGCATCCGGCCCACGCGGTCATCGTTCAAGCGCTCCGGGGTGACCCCAGGTCCCAGGAGGTGCTCGGTGGGCTTGCCTTGGAAGAAGTGGCCAAAGAGGTACAGGGGAGAGGCGACGAAGCCCAGGCCGTTCAGGACGGCGGCCTTGAGGGCGGTTCCCGTGGAGACCTTCTCCCCCGGTCTAGCCCCCACCTTGCGGTCCACCACCTCCGCCAGTCCTATGCGGTCCATGATGCCCGCCACCAGGCCCAGGTGGGCCAGGTGGTAAACCTCTAAAGTGGGTGAGGGTTCCATCCCTAAATCCTAAGAGTGGTGAGGGAGGTGCGGAATGTGGGTTCAAGCAAAACCCATCCAGGTACACGAAAGCCATCTCCTCCGGTAAGGGCATCCCACGGAAGGCCTCCGCCCCCTCCAACACCCAGTCCGGGATGGCGCTGTCTCGTGGGTGTAGCGGTGGCCCAGGGGGAGACCCGTCCCCTCCGCCCCTAGCCCCGGTGCCGTAGAGGGCCGCGGCCACCTCCCTCACGTCCACCTGGCCAAAGGGGGTCTCCAGTTTGCGGGGGTAGCGGCCGTTCTTGCGCCCGCCCTTTGGTCACCGTTTCCTTCACCGCTTCCCGTAGCAGCGCCTGCAGGGCAGACTGGTCTATGGGGTGCTTCCTCCCTCGTTTCGGTACCCCCCTTCTCTACACAAACCTTTACACATAATTCCTTACACGACCCTTGGCTTTGCAGTTTCCCCAAGCACAAAACCCCCTTACCAGAAGCGGCTAGGTTTGGTAGCATGCCCAAGTCATGCCACTCGGGAACCTTTTTGTGATGACCGGGGCCTCTGGCGTGGGCAAAGGCACCATCCGGGGGAGGCTTTTGGAGTACCACCGCATGTACTACTCGGTTTCCATGACCACCCGCCCGCCCCGGCCTGGGGAGCGCCAGGGGGCGGACTACTACTTTGTGAGTCGGGAAGAGTTTGAGCAAAAAATAGCCCAAAACGGCTTTTTGGAGTACGCGCGGTACGTGGACGACTACTACGGCACCCCCCGGGAGCCGGTGGAGGAGGCCCTCAGAAGCGGCCAAGACGTGCTTCTGGAAATTGAGGTGCAGGGCGCGCTCCAGGTCAAGCGGGCCATGCCCGAGGCCATCCTGGTCTTCATCGTGCCACCTTCCCTCTCGGAGCTGCGCCGCAGGCTACTGGTGCGGGGCACCGACAGCCTAGAAAAAATACGCAAGCGTTTGCTACGGGCTGAAGAGGAACTCCGGCTGGCACCAGAGTTCAAATACGTGGTGGTCAACGACCAGCTTGACAAGGCGGTCTCCGACTTTGCCGCCATCATCCAGGCTGAGCGGCTGCGGCAACCCCGTATGGCTGAGGCCTTAGCCCGGGCTTTGTCCAAAGACCCCGAGCTAGAGGCCGAGCTAGACAAGATGGAGGAGCGCCTCCGAGAAGCGGGGCCCCAAGGGTAGCAGCCCCTAACGAAGGCTCTTCAAGTACCAGCTCAGGTTGGGGCCGCTGTCCCGCAGGTGCTCAAACCCTACCCGCTCCCAGAAACGCTTGGCCTGCTCGTTGTGGCCGTAGACCACTGCATAAAGCCGCTCCATCCGCCCCCTGAGGAGGGCCTCGAGCCGCTCCACCGCAGCTTTTCCTAGCCCCTTTCCCTGTAGGCTCTCCTCTATCAGGAGCAGGCTGATGGTGGCCGAGTGAAGGTCGGGATGGGCCACCTTGTAGTCTAAGAAGCCCACCACTTGCTCCCCCTGCCTGAGCAGCACAGCCTGGCGGCGGGTATCGTGGCGAAGGGTCTCCAGCTCGCGCTCAATGTCGTTGAGGCTGGGAATCTCCCCCCCAATCAGGGCAATGTAGGTGGGGCAGCTCAAGTAAAGGTTGTGTACAGCGGGGGCCAAATCAGGGGTAACGGGCAGAAAATCAAGCTGCACGGAGACCTTCATAAGCTTGCCCTGATTTTACTGGCCCTCTCCCGACAAGGGTGTAATTTCCAACCCTCAGAGGAAAAGCGGGGCTTATCCAAACGCCGGCCCCTGGTTGCCCAGGGGCCGGCCAGCGGAAAACTCCCCTAGTGGCGCTTAGCCGGCTCCACCACGCTCACGTTGGTGGCCTGGGGCCCCTTGCCGTTCTTCCCCGGCTCAATTTCAAAGGTCACCACATCGCCCTCGTTGAGGGTACGGAATCCGCGGGCCTGGATGGCGCTGTAGTGGACGAAGACATCCGGCTCCCCCTCCTCCCGCTGAATAAAGCCGTAGCCCTTTTCCGCATTGAACCACTTGACTCTACCCTTGTGCATACTGCTCCTTACCGCAGGCCGCCTTTCGCCAAAAGGCCGCCCGGCCCAGGACTAAGGCGCTGAACTACCCAGAGGCTGTCCCTGGCCGGGCCGCAGACCCTGCGCAACCGAACCGGGGGCAAAACAACACGGGCCACCTTAGAAAACTCCCAGACGCTTCAAGATAGCACCTCGAGGGGCCCCGTGTCTACAGGAAAAAAAGCCGGGCCAGGTTTGGAACCTCACCCGGCCCAGCAAAAGGCAGGATCATTTAGCCTGCTTGGACTGGATGAAGTCAATCGCGTCCTGCACCGTGCGGATTTTCTCCGCTTCCTCATCGGAGATTTCCAGGCCGAACTTGTCCTCTAGGCCCATGATAAGCTCCACAGTATCCAGGCTGTCCGCGCCCAGGTCCTCAATGAAGCGGGCCTCGGGAACCACCTTCTCGGGGTCTACCCCCAGCTTGTCCACAATCACTTCCCTCACGTCGTCCAGGATTGCCATGCTGAACCTCCAGGGTCTGCTCTACCTGCGGGATTCTACCACAGCCTCAGTGCGGGGTCAGGCCCCCGTCTACGCAAAGGGTCTGCCCGGTGATGTAGGCGGCATCCTCGGAAACCAGAAAGGCCACCGCCTTGGCCACCTCTTCGGGACGGCCGAGGCGGCCGGCTGGAATCTGCCGCAGGTACTCGGACACCACCCCTTCGGGCAGCTTGGCGGTCATGTCCGACTCAATAAAACCCGGCGCAACCGCATTGACGGTGATGCCCCGGCCCGCGTACTCCTTGGCCACCGAACGGGTAAAACCTATCAGGCCGGCCTTGGCCGCCACGTAGTTGGCCTGACCGGCGTTGCCCAGCAGGCCCACCACACTGCTGATGTTGACCACCCGGCCCCAGCGGGCGCGCATCATCAGCTTGATGGCCTCCCGGGTGGTGTGAAAAACGGCGGTCAGGTTGGTCGCGAGCACGGTGTCCCAATCCTCATCCTTCATGCGGATGAGGAGGGTATCGCGGGTAATACCCGCATTATTAACCAGGACCTCAAGCCCCCCCAAGGCCGCGTGGGCCTCCGCGACAAGCCTCTGCGCAGCTTGGGGCTGGCTTAGGTCGGCCCCCAACACCACCACATGGGCTGCCCCTAAACCCCGGGCCTCCTCGGCGGTGGCCTCGGCCGCCTGAGGGTTGCTGGCGTAGTGTACCGCCAAAGCATAGCCGCGACGGGCCAGCTCGAGGGCGATGGCCCGCCCTATTCCTCTAGAAGAACCCGTTACCAGCGCCTTCCGCACAAGCACCTCCCTTAGCCTAACCCTTCACACCCAGATGCGCCGCAATTTCCTGCGGGGTGGTGAGGGCCTTGGCCTCTACCCCCTCCAGGGTGCGCCCCACCAGACCGGTGAGGACCTTTCCCGAGCCGAACTCGAGGTAGGCCATAACCCCCCTCTCCCTCAGGTCCTGCAGGGTCTCCACCCAGCGTACCGGATGGGTAATCTGTTCTAAAAGAAGCTCCCGTATCCGCCCCGGATCGCCCTCCGGGCGGGCCAGCACGTTGGAGTAGACCGGGAAGAGAGGGGGGCTAATCTCCACTCCCTCCAGGTCACGCCGTAGCCGCTCCTGGGCCGGCCGCATGAGCGAAGAGTGGAAGGGGGCCGAAACCGGCAAGGGCACCACCCGCGCCCGATGGGCCTTCAAAACCTCGGTGGCCCTTGCTACCCCCTCGGCCGTCCCCGAGATAACCGTTTGCTCCGGGGAGTTGAGGTTGGCCACCTCTACCCCCTCAATCGGCGCGATTAGTTCCAGGAGGGCCTGGACCGGTAGCTTGAGCACCGCCGCCATGGCCCCAGCCCCCACCGGGACCGCCTGCTGCATGTACTCGCCCCGCTTGCGCACCAAGCGCAGGCCATCCTCCAGGCTCAGGCTTCCAGCCGCCACGTGGGCCGTCCACTCCCCCAGGCTATGCCCCGCGGCGTAGTCCGGCAGGGGGCCACCCACCTCCCGGTAGGCCAAAAAGGCCGCATACCCCACGGCCAGCAGCGCGGGCTGCTGGTTGGCGGTAAGCCTAAGCTCCTCCTCAGGCCCCTCCCACATCAGCCTAAGCAGCCCCGGAAGGACCGCCTCGGCTCGCTCCAGGGCCTCCCGAGCTGCCCGGGAACCCTCGTAAAGGGCCTTTCCCATCCCGATTTCCTGCGAACCTTGACCAGGAAACAGCGCTGCTATCACGCCCACCTCCCTCAAACCCTGCCCTACGGCCAGGGACCCCCCTGGCCTACCAATAACCCCTCACCACTCAGTCCGGCTGCCACCAGGTGAGTACACTGGCCGCCCAGGTGAGCCCGGCCCCAAAGGTCACGAAGAGGATATGGTCCCCATCATGGATTTTTCCTGCGTCCAGAGCCTCTTGTAGGGCGATCAGCATGGAAGCGGTGGAGGTGTTGCCGTAGCGGTCCACATTCACCCAGACCTGCTCGGGGGGGAGTCCCAACCGTTCCCGGGCCGCCTCGATAATACGAGCGTTGGCTTGGTGGGGAATCAGGTACTTGATGTCCTGGGGCCTGAGGCCAGCTTTCTCAATGGCCTCTAGGGTAGCGGTGTTCATCACCCGCACGGCGAACTTAAACACCTCCCGGCCGTTCATATAGGCGTACTCCCCCATGGGCGTACCATCGGGAAGGCTGGGGGCTAAGCAGCGCAGGTTGAGTTCCCTGGCCCCCGAGCCGTCAGCGCCCAGGACAAAGGAGCGAAAACCATAGCCATCGGGCACCGGGCCAATCACCGCCGCTCCAGCCCCATCCCCAAAGAGCACCGCCGTGGAGCGGTCGGAGAAGTCCAGAATCTTGGAGAGTGTTTCCGAACCGATGGCCAGCACCTTGCGGGCCAGACCGCTTTTGACCATGGCATGGGCCTGGGCAACGGCGTAGCCCCAACCCGGACACCCCGCCAAAAGGTCGTAAGCGCCGGCTTTGAGGCCAAATCGGTCCTGCACCAAGGCCGCTGTGGCGGGAAAGAGCGCATCGGGGGTGTTGGTGGCCACGATGACCAGGTCCACCCCTTCCAAAGCGCTCGGCCCGTGGCGGCGGAGCAGGTCCTCCACCGCCTTGAAGGCCAGGTGGGAGGTATACTCGCCCTCGGCGGCCAGCCTGCGCTCGCGGATGCCAGTGCGTGTGACAATCCACTCGTCTGAGGTATCCAAAATCTTTTCAAAGTCGTGGTTGGTCATCACCCGCTCGGGGGCGTAGCAACCCAGCGCTAGGATACCGGTGTTCAAAGCTGCCTCCTAAAAGACCCCATGGTGGGGCACTCCCCCAAAGATAACACCCCGGGCCCAATTAGGCCCAACCCACCCCATGCCTAAATAAAGGCCTCCGGCGCGCCCAAAAGCGGCCAGAGGAGCCCGTTGGTGAACCAAGTTCAAACAGCAAGACCAGCCTAGGCCTTGACCTCCAAAACCTTACGGCCCGCATAGTAGCCACAGCTATCGCAGACCGTGTGGGGGGGAACCTTAGCCCCGCAGTTGGCGCACTGAATTAGGGTAGGCGGGGTAAGCGCAGAAACCACAGCCCGGCGAATGTCCCGGCGGGACTTGGAAACCTTCTTCTTGGGTACGGGGTGCTTGGCCATTGCAGCTCACTTCCTTACACGTAGTCTTTGCCGTTTTAGCTACCGGCAAACCGCTCTCTAATCTACCCTCTGCCGGCCCAAAGGTCAACACAACACACCGAACCCAAATTTTTTGGGGCTAGACTCAGCTTATGCGTAGCCTAAGCCTTCTTTCAGTCCTCTTTTTTTGCCTGGCCTCGGCGCAAAGCCTGCAGCTCGTCCCCGTGGTGGGCAACCTTAGCCGCCCGCTGTTTTTGACCTACGCCCCTGACGGCAGCGGGCGGCTTTTCGTTGTGGAGCAAGGAGGCACCATCCGCATCCTACAGGGAACAAGGCTCCTTCCCGAGCCTTTTTTGGATATATCAAGCCTGGTTTCCTGCTGCGGCGAGCGGGGGCTTCTGGGCCTGGCCTTTCATCCCCAATTCCGAGAGAACGGCTTCTTCTTCGTCAACTACACCAACCGTGACGGCGACACCGTTGTCGCCCGCTATCGGGCTAGCGGCAATCGGGCCGACCCCAGCTCAGCCCGGGTCATCCTCACCATCGATCAGCCCTACGCCAACCACAACGGGGGCATGATTGCTTTTGGCCCAGACGGTATGCTCTACATCGGCACCGGGGACGGGGGGGCAGCGGGCGACCCCTTGAACGCGGGCCAGCGGCTTGACACCCTGCTGGGAAAAATTCTACGGATTGACGTGAACCGCAGCGAAAGCGGGCACCCCTACGCGATTCCCCCGGACAACCCTGTGCTGGGCGGGCGCCGCTCGGAAATCTGGTCGTACGGCTGGCGCAACCCCTGGCGCTTTAGCTTTGACCGCGAAACCGGCGATTTGTGGGTGGCCGATGTGGGGCAGAACGCGGTAGAGGAGGTTAACCTCCAGCCCGCCAGCAGCAAGGGGGGCGAGAACTATGGCTGGCGGATTATGGAGGGCGACCGCTGCTACAATCCACCGCAAAACTGCAACCGGGAGGGCCTGGTGATGCCGGTGATCACCTACACCCACAGCCAAGGCCAGTCCATCACCGGGGGCTACCGCTACCGGGGCCGGGCCATGCCAGCCTTCCAAGGGGCTTACTTCTACGGCGACTACGTGAGCGGGCGCATCTGGGTGGCTACCCTCCAGGGGGGCCGCTGGCAAAGCCGGGAGCTCCTGAAAACCGACCTCAACATTAGCTCTTTCGGGGAGGATGCGGAGGGGGAGCTATACGTAATAGACCACCGGGGGGCGGTCTATCGCCTGGCCCAGCGGTAAACCCCAGCAGGCCCTGGCCCTTGGGGCGCTAGAGGGTATCTTAGTGGAGATGGCACGGACCAAGCAGGAGATTCTGAGGGAGCTAAAGGAAAGACAGGTGCGCTTTTTGCGCCTCCAGTTCACCGACATCCTGGGCCTAAACAAGGTGGTGGAACTCCCCGCCAACCAGTTTGAGAAGGCCCTGGACGGAGAGGTCGTGTTTGATGGTTCGTCCATAGAGGGTTTTGGACGCACCGAGGAGGAGTCGGACATGCTCCTCAGGCCGGACTACCAGACCTTTTTGGTCTACCCGGAGGACCTCGAGCCCACCACCAAAGGCCCCATCGCCCGCCTTATCTGCGACATTGCCTACCCCGACGGCAAACCCTTTGAAGGCGACCCGAGGCAAGTGCTCAAGCGGCAGATTGAGCGGGTACAGAGGCTGGGGTTTGACAACTTGTACGTGGGCAGCGAGGTGGAGTTCTTCCTATTTGTCCGTGGCCCCGAGGGCCAGCCCCTCCCCCAAACCCCCGACCGGGCCGGCTACTTTGACCTGGCCCCCACCGACAAGGGGGAGGAGGCCCGGCGGGCCATGGTGGACATCCTTCACCGCATGGGGTTGCCCATAGAGGCCGCCCACCACGAGGGCGCACCCGGCCAGCACGAAATTGACCTCAAGTACACCCATGCCCTGGAGGCCGCCGACCACCTCACCACCCTTAAGTTCGTGGCCAAGCGGGTGGCCATCCACCACGGCCTTCACGCTACCTTTATGCCCAAGCCCATCGCCGGGGTCAACGGCTCCGGACTGCACTTCCATCTCTCCCTCTTCAAGGAAGGCGAAAACGCTTTTTTTGAGCCGCAGGGCAGACTCGAGGTCTGGCCCCACCAGCTCTCCAAAACCGCCCTTAGCTTTATCGCCGGCCTCTTTGAGCACGCCGAGGGCCTGGCCGCCATCACCAACCCTCTGGTCAACTCCTACAAGCGCCTGACCCCCGGCTACGAAGCCCCCACCGCGGTCTCCTGGTCAGTCTCCCACCGCAGCGCTATGATTCGGGTGCCCAAGCGGCGGGGGGCGAGCACCCGGGCTGAGTTCCGCTTACCCGACCCCTCCTGCAACCCCTACCTGGCCCTGGCGGTGATTCTGGCCGCGGGGCTTGATGGTCTAGAAAACCGGCTTACCCCTCCACCCCCCATTGAACGCAACGTCTACGACCTCTCGGTGCGCGACCGGCGCAAGTACCGGGTAAGCGAGATGCCCGGCACCCTGCGGGAGGCGCTGGAGGCCCTGCAAAAGAACCGGGTAATCCGAGCGGCCCTGGGCGAGCAGGTCTACAAAGACTTCCTCAACGCCAAACGGGTGGAGTGGGGCTCCTACCGAATCGCGGTGCACCAGTGGGAGCTCGAGCAGTACCTGGCTGAGTACTAAAACCGGGCAGGTATAATCGCTTGTGGTGCCGCTGTTGGACGAGCAGTTTAGCCTCCTGGCCGAGGTGGGCTCCCAGGGGTTCGTGCGGCTTTACCAGGTGGAAACCCCGGGGGGGCAAAAGGGCTGGCTTTTCTGGTTTGAGGTGCACACCCCCGAGGCCCGCACCGCCTTCCACCGCTACAAAAACGCCATCCGAAGGCTCGAGGCCCAAGGGTTTTTGCCCGAAGGGGTGGTGGTTTCGGCCAACCCCGGGCGCTACTACGCCTTCTGGCCCGAGCGGCCCAAAAGCCCCCTCAAGCCCCGGCGGCTCAGGCCCATTCTGGAGGTTCTGAGGCCCTTTGGCTACAGCGAAGCCGAGCTTGAAGTCGGCGAGGAGAACGGCCAGTTGCGGGTGGTGCGGCTCTCCCCCCAGGTGACCCATCCACCCCCCCCACCTCAGACCGAGAGGGAAGCCATGCCTCCCCCTACCCACAAGGAACCCCTGCCCCCCAGCGCCCGCGGGCGCTGGATAGGCTGGCTGCCGGGCCTGTTGATGCTGGCCCTGGGCAGCCTAGCCCTCCTCGAGGCGGCCCATCGCTACTTGAACCCTCCTGAGTACGTGCTGCCCGACCTGGTGGGCAAAACCCCCCGGCAGGCCCTGGAAGCGGTGCGGGGCTTCGGCCTTCAGGTAGAGTTCACCGAGGGCAGCGACCCCTCCTTGCCCGAGGACCAGGTTTTAGAGCAGACCCCCGACCCCGGCACCCGGGTTAAGCCCGGGCGGCGGCTCGAGCTGGTGGTCAACAAGCCCCGCTTAGGGAGCGTTCCCACCCTGGTGGGCCGCTCCCTAGAGGACGCCCGGAGGGCCCTTGAAACCGCTGGCTACCGCGTCGCCGGGGTGACCCGCATCGCCAGCGGCGACACCGCCGACACGGTGCTGGCCAGCCTCCCCCCCGAGGGGCAGCCCATCCGCCCTGGTGAAGGGGTGCGCCTCCTGGTCGCCAGCGGCGCCCGCCCCCTGATCCGCGAAACCTTGGTGCCCGACCTGAGCGGCCTCACCGAGGAGCAGGCTCGCTACATCCTGACGGTGGCCGAACTCCGGGCCCAGGTGGTCCGGGTGGCCTCAGGGGCCCCCGAGGGCAGCGTCATCGGCCAGGAGCCCGGGCCCGGGGTCACCCTAGCCCGGGAGTCCACGGTGCGGGTCATCGTGGCTGCCCAGCCCAGCGCCAACCTGCCCAAGGCCTCTCCCTTCCCCCCACC
>NZ_QWKZ01000099.1 GCF_003574085.1 Meiothermus luteus
GGGGTGGTGGGGGAGGAGGTGACCCCCAACCTGCTCTCCATCCCGGACATTCCCCGCAGGCTGCCCGAGCCCCTTGACCTAGAGGTGCGGGGCGAGGTCTACCTGCCCATAGAGACCTTTTTGAGGCTTAACGCCGAGCTCGAGGAGGCCGGCGAGGCCCCCTTCAAGAACCCCCGCAACGCCGCGGCGGGGAGCCTCAGGCAGAAGGACCCCAGGGTGAGCGCCCGCCGGGGTTTGCGAGGGCTTTTTTACGGGGTAGGGCGGCACGAGGGGCTGGGGGTGCGCACCCAGCTCGAGCTGCTGGGGTGGCTGGCCGAACTCGGCTTCTCGGTAGAGCCCCACCACCGCCGAGCCGTTGGGGTAGAGGGGGTGGAGGAGGGCTACCAGGCCATGCTGGCCCAGCGGCGTAGCCTGCCCTTTGAGGCCGATGGGGTGACGGTAAAGCTCAACGACCTTTCCTTGTGGGATGAGCTCGGCTACACCGCCAAGACCCCGCGCTTCGCCATCGCCTACAAGTTCCCCGCCGAGGAGAAGCCGACCCGGGTGCTGCGGGTGGTCTTCCAGGTGGGGCGCACCGGACGGGTGACCCCGGTGGCCGAGCTCGAGCCCATTCTCCTGGACGGCTCCACGGTGAGTCGGGTTACTCTCCACAACGAGAGCTACGTGCAGGAGCTGGGTTTGCGGATTGGCGACACCGTGCTCGTGCATAAGGCCGGTGGGGTGATCCCGGAGGTGCTCCGGGTGCTCACCGAGGCCCCTCGGGGCGAGCGCCCGGTGGAATGGCCCCGCCACTGCCCGGAGTGCGGCAGCGGGCTGGTCCTTTCGGGAAAGATTCACCTCTGCCCCAATCCCCTCTGCCCGGCCAAGGCCTTTGAAGCCATCCGCCACTTCGCCAGCCGGCGGGCCATGGACATTCAGGGCCTGGGGGAAAAGCTCATTGAGCAGCTTCTTGGGGCCGGCCTGGTGCGCGACGCGGCCGACCTCTATGGGCTCAAAAAGGAGGACCTGGCCGGGCTCGAGCGCATGGGGGAGAAGAGCGCCCAAAACCTTTTGGAGCAGATTGAGACCAGCAAGGGCCGGGGACTGGAGCGGCTGCTTTACGCCTTGGGCATCCCCCAGGTGGGGGAGAGCACCGCCCGGGCCCTGGCCCGTCGTTTCGGGCACCTAGACCGCATCCTAGAGGCCAGCGTGGAGGAGCTGGATGCGGTTCCGGATATCGCCGAGGCCACCGCCCAGGCCATTCACCAGGCCCTGAGCCAACCTCAGATGCGCCGCTTTATAGAGCGGCTTAGGGCCGCGGGGGTGAGCTTTGAGGCCAAGGAGAAGCCGCAAAGCCGTGCCTTGGAGGGTCTGACCTTTGTCCTCACCGGGGAGCTCTCCCGTCCCCGTGAGGAGGTAGCCCGGCTTTTGGAAGCCCACGGGGCCAAGGTCTCGGGCTCGGTGAGCCGGAAGACCCACTACGTGGTGGCCGGGCCTGGGGCCGGTTCCAAGCTGGCTAGGGCCAAGGAGCTGGGGGTACCGGTGCTGGACGAGGAGGGGCTAAGAGCCCTGCTGCGCGAGCGGACGGGCGTGGAGGCGTGGTAAAGGGTCAGCGGCAGAGGTCGCTCGAGCAGACGTCCAACACAGCCCAATCGCGCCCCACCTCGTTCTTCACCCTCAGCTTGAGGTAAAGCCAGCCTCCCTCGCTCCAGTAGCGGTCCCCGCTGCTGGCCTCAAACTCGGCCCTGGAGGCCGCTTGGGCCAGGCGGTTGCTGTTGTCTATCCAGTAGTCGCGGTAGATGTAGGGCTCGCCGCTGTAGGGGAGGGCCAGATGGATGAAGTCTCCAGGTTCGCTGTCCTCCAGCCGGAGCCTGAGCCGGCGGGGAAGCCCGCCGCTTGCTTCTAGGGTGTAGGCGCGCCCCTTGATGACCGTAGCCCCGAAAAACCTGGGGTTGTTGGGGGCCCCCCACATGCGGAAGACTGGCCGGCCACCGTCCTCGCGGGTCAGCGAAACCGGGCCGATGTTCTCCCCGCTCTCGCTTCGGATATGCAGCCGGGCGTAGCCATGGCCGCAGACCCCAGCGTTCCACTCCGGCCGCACCTCGCAGCTCGTGTCCAGCAAGAAGGGGTGGTTGAGCACCACCGCGTGGCCCCGTCGGCCGCTCACCGAGCCGTCTAGGTCTATGAAGACGCCGCCCCGGTAGCCGTCGGCGCTCTGGCCCTTGCTCAGCTCCTCCGGGGTGGGTTCGGGTCGGGGAGGGAGGTAGACCGCCTTGGCGTTGGTGAAGCGGGCGCCCTGGGCAAAGTTGCGGCTGTCTATGTCAAAGCTGGTGAAGCGAAGGTAGCTCAGGGCCCCCGCCTCGCGGACGGTACGGTAGGCACCCTGGGCGTTGTGGATCTCCAAGGGCTGGAAGTTCACGAACTCCACGTTGCGGAAGCCCACCTTGCCGTCGTAGAACTCAAACCCCCGGATGGGGAAGTTGTCCTGAATGGGGCCGGCGCCGCTGGCCCAGGGGCGGGGGAGGCTGCGGCCGTCGGCGCCGCGGAACTCCCAGTTGCGTGGGAACCCTTTGTTGGCGCTGTCCCCCACGATGAGGGAGTCCTCCAGGGTGGTGGCCCGGGAGGCGAAGGTAACCCCGATGGCGTTGTCGGCCAGCCGGGCCCCCACCACCTTGTGGTTCAGCCCCCGCAGCCAGATGGCGTTGCCGCGGTGCTTGTAGGCGGTGAAGTTTTTGAACTCGGCCACCACCGGAGGGTTGACGGCGTCGTTGTACTGGTTTTGTGTATCGGCCGGGTAGGTGCGGGGGTTGTAGACGGTGGTCTCGGGCTCTAGGGTGTCCCGGTTGGGGCCGCGGTCCACCATCAGCCCGTCCCAGCTCGAGTGGGCCACATTCCCCGAGAACTCCCCCAAAGGGGTGCGGCGGGGCCAGATGGTGGTGGTGGCCGAGGGGCCGGTGGGGTTTTCGGGTAGGGCGTACCAGAAGCCGACGCCGTCTGAGCCCGCGGCCACGTTGTTGCGCACGATGTTGGCGGGGTGGGTGATCCAGAAGGTGGCGGGGTTCTTGTCGGTGGGGATGACCGGCTGCTCCCCTTGGCTGGCCTCGGGCCGACGGGTCAGAATGCCCAGGTTGCCCTCCAGCAGGTTCTGGGTCTCGGCCCCATCCTCCAGGAAGTAGCAGTGGCCCACAGCATCGTAGGCCACGTTGCCCACCACCTCCAGCCCGCTGGTGGCGTGGATGGTGATGCAGCGGTTGAAGCTTTCGTGGATGGAGCTGTGCTTGATGTACTGGCCCCTGGCCTCGCCCACCAGGTGCCAGTGGACGGGGTAGCGGGCCAGCCGATTGCGCTGGCCCATGCGGCGGAGCTCCACCCCCGAGATGCGCATGACGCTGCCCATCATGGCCATGATGTGGCCGCCAAAGCCGCTGCCGGCCGAAGCCTCGTCGCCCTGCACCACCACGTTGCGCGAGAGCAGGCCCACCTCGCCGCGCTGGTCCACACCAAAGGTGACCTCGCCGAAGTGGGGGAAATCAAGGGGCCGGTCCAGGGTCAGGGTGTTGCCCGAGATGGCCACGATGGTGCGCACCTCGGCCTGGCGGGGGTCGTAATCGGTAGAGGCCAGCACAATGCGGTCGCCCACCCGCCATCCGCTGGCCTCCAGCACGGCGATTTCCCGGGCCCCCCGGGGGGTGCTTTGGGCCAGCTTGGTCCAGCCTCGGCGGGGCTCCCCGTGTAGCTCCAGCACCCCCCCCATGACCCCCAGCACCTTGGTGCCCATGCCCATCTGGTCTTCCTCCGGGTTGTTGCCGGTGAGGGTGATGACCGCCCGCTGCCGGAAGGGCTCCTGGGGGGTACCGACCTCCAGCCGCCCGTGGACCATAATCCAGTCGGCGCTGAGCTCTAAGTCCTTGCGGTCAAAGCGGAGCACCCCATAGATGTTAAGGCCCCTTAGGGGAGGCGGGCTCACGTCCAGGACGACGCCCAGGTCGGGGGGAATGTTGACCACCTCGTTGGCCCGGGGAACCTGGCCGCTGGGCCAGGTTCTGGGGTCCGACCAGGCCCCCCAACGGCTGGGGCCGCTGCCGCTAGAGGGTTCAGAGCAGCCCGCGACCAGCGCCAGGAGTGCAGCCCAGAGCCAATTTAGTCCGATGCGCTTCATAGCCAGGCTGCCTGCCCGCGGGGCAGGCCACTCCCACAGCCTAGGGAAGCCCCTGCCCCTCCGCGTTTGAGCCGGGTTAAGCCGGCTTAATGCGGCCTTTGGGCCAGGGCGCTGGCCGTGGCCAGGATGAGGGGGTAGTAGACCCAGGCCGAGAAGAAGGTGAAATCGGTGGTGTTGAGGAGCAGAATGGCCCCCAGCAGGACAAGCGCCGGCCAGGCCCGTCGGGCAACCAGTGCCCGCGCCCCCCCTGCCAGCCAGAGGCCAAGCCCCAGGAGGGACAACAACCCTCCCTCGGCCAGCAGGTGCAGCCCCAGGTTGTGGGCGTGGCCGGGAGTGTACTCAATGGCCCCGCTGGGTGGGTGCAGGTCAAAGTAGAGGGGGAAGTGCCCGAAGCCAACGCCCCCCAAAGGGTGTTCGCGGAAAGCCTGCCAGGCTACCTGCCAGAACTGGAGCCGGGCCTGGGCGCTGTGGTCAAAGGCTACCTGGGCCAGGCGGCCCAGCAGCCCGGGCTCCGCAAGGGCCACCCCGGCCAGCAAGCCGCCCATACCCAAGGCCGCCCAACGGTAGCGCCCTAGGCTCCACCCCCAGCCCAACCCCAGAAGGAGCAGCGCCCAGAAGGCGGTGCGGCTCCCGGAGAGCCAGAGCGTCAGGGTGGCCACCGCCAGCGCCACCCCACCCAGCCGCCGGCCCCCCAGGACCCAGACCAGGCCAGCCGCCGCCACCGCGCCGTGGCCCAGGAAGTTGGGCTGGGGGGTAAGGCCGGCCACCCGTGCGCCCTCCCCGGCCTCGAGCCACTGCCACCCCGCGTAGCCCAGGTGGGCCAGCATGCCCACCAGCACCGCCAGCGCGGCGGTAGGGGCAGGCGTCTGCTGGCAGAGCCACACCCCCCCTTGCAGGACCAAAAAGCCCATCAGCGCGGCCCCCACCCACCACTGCAGCCGCCAGCCCAGCTCCCTCAGGCCGGTGGGGCCCATCCGGTAGGGCGAGGGGGTGGGGGCCCGCTCGAGCTGCGGCCAGCCCACCTCCAGGTAGGTGAAGTCGCCTCCCTCGTTCAAGAAGTCAATCGCCCGCACTGCCCCGTCGCCCTCCTGGGCCGTGTAGCGGGCCCAGACCCGCCACACCCCGGGGGCCACCGGCTCCATCTGCGTGGGCACCGGGTGGTGGCCTCTTTGGGTGAAGAAGGTGATGGTGAGGCGGGCCTGGGTGCCGTCGTGGCGCAGGTAGAAGCTCTGGGTGTAGGTCTGGCCCGGCTCGAGGGGGTACCACCGGTCCTCGAGGAACTCGCTGAACTCCCGCCCCGTTTTGGGGTTGTGGCGGGGAATGCGCCAAAATCCCTGTGCCACCCGCTGGGCTATCCGCTGGCCCCCGTCCTCGTGGTTCCACCCGAGAAACCCGTGTAAGATGGGGCTAATCGGGTTGGGCCGGTCACTTTTGGCGGTGGTTACATAGTCCGGCGGGCTCAGCGTAGGGACAAACCCCTGAGAGGAAAGCCCCTGGCCTACCGTGCCCAAAAGGGCCATCCCTAAGAATGCCCAGCCCAGGTAGGGCTTTCTGCTATGCAGCAAGCGCCAAAGGCCCACCAGGGCGGCCAGCGCCGCAAACCAGGGGGCCTGTAGGGGCAAGAGCGCAAGGCCCAGGCCCGCCCAGCGGCTCAATAGGCCCCCTTGCCTGCCAGCACCACCCATACCGTGCGTGCCAGGATGTATAGGTCTAGCCAGACCGACCAGTTGCGGACATAGTAGCTGTCTAGGGCTACCCGCTCGGGGTAGGTGGTATCGTTGCGACCCGATACCTGCCACAACCCGGTAAGACCAGGCAATACCCTCGTATAAAGGGCGAAATTGGCTCCGTAGCGTTCTATTTCGGCCTCTACAATGGGCCTTGGCCCCACCAGGCTCATCTCACCCCGCAGCACGTTCCAAAGCTGGGGCAGCTCATCCAAGCTGGTTTTTCGTAGAAAGCGCCCCGTACGTGTGATTCTGGGGTCGTTTCGCAACTTCTGGTCGCGCAGCCACTCTTCTTTTAGCTCGGGGTGGGTTTCTAGGTATTTTGTGAGCACCGCGTCGGCATCTGGCACCATGGTACGAAACTTCCAGGCCTGAAAGGGCTTTCGGCCATGTCCTATACGGTTTTGTGTGTAGAAAATGGGCCCTGCGGAATCGAGTCGCACCAGCAAGGCCAACAAACAACAAACGCCAATTATTATGGGCGAGAAAAGCAGAATGAGCCCCACATCCAGCAGCCGCTTGGCCAACCTCGAGCCCCCCCGCAAAAGGTTTTGTCGCACCTCGAGGCCCAGCACCCCCCCTATATCCTTAGAGGCAACCCAGAGGCTCGAAAAACCGAACAGATCGGGTACCACAATAAGGTGAGGGAATCGGTTGCCATGGGCTTCCAGCAGCTCCAAGAGACGATTTCTGGGCACCCCTGGCATGGCTACAATCGCGTGCTGCACGCCTGCTTGGGCGTACTGTTCAGCCAGGTTCAGACCCCCTTCTACCCTCACCTTGCCAATCTTCTGGCCGTGCTTGCTGGGATCGTCGTCCAGTAAAGCGATTGGCCGCAGGCCCAGCCCCGGCTGGCGCTCCAGCGCCCGCACCACCATCTCGCCGGTCTTGCCTGCCCCCAACACCAGCACCGGTGCCCCCCACCAGCTTCGGTGGGCAAAAAGATGTCGTACCAGCCCCCGCCCCAGAGGCACCAGCACCAGCGCCAGCCCCCAGGCAAAAACAAAAGCCCCCCGGGAGTAGTCGGCCCCAGCCTTGTACATGAAGGTGGCGGCCCCTAACGCTACGAAGACCAAGCTAGTGGAATAGGTCGACCGACGAAGTTCCTCTGGGGGGGCAATGCCAACACCATAGAGCCCTGCCAACCAAAAGGTCAGCGGGAACAGAAAGAGCATAGGCCAAAGATCTAGGTAGATGTCCCACAGCAGCGAGCGGTCCCAGAGGTATCGGAGATAGATGGCCAGGCCCATTGCAATACTTATTGCAGCAAAATCCATGACCAACAGCAGCGAAAAGCTTAGGAAATGGATGGTGAAAGTTTTTTGTTTGAACGGTGCCAATGATACTTTGGGGTTGACCTGCTGCACCTTTGCCTCCACAACTAGGTCAGCACGACTAGGTTAGTACGCTCTTGCGGGTTTCAGCTGGCTAGACGCGACCTCTGGGCAGATCCCTCAATGCGGCTTTTTCCCCATCTTTTCTGCTTCCCCTAGTTGACGCAACACCTCCTTGAGCCTTGCCACCTGGTTCTTGCGGGCGATGAGGGTTACTTGGTCTTCTCGCACGATCACCACGTCTTCTAGACCGATGGTCACGACGATCTCTTCTCCTGCCCCATAGATGATGGTCCCCTTGGTGTCAAGCCCCACATGTCGGGCCAAGACCACGTTGCCCCCTTGACTTTGAAGATGCCGTTCTAGTGCAGTCCAGTCACCTAAGTCATCCCATGGGAAGGAGGCGGGAGTCATGTAAATGCGTTCGCTCTTTTCCATGAGGGCATAATCTAAACTCACCTTCTCCCCCTGGCCCTCCAACACCCAAGGGGCATGGCGGTGGAACTCCTCGCACCACACCTCCCTGGTTCCGAGAAAGATTCCGGCGTTCCAATAATGTACGCCGCTTTTGTAAAGCTTCTGCGCCACCTCCTCCTGGGGCTTCTCCAGGAAGCGGCGCACCCGATAAACCTTAGGGACTACCTCCTCCCCTCGCTCTAGGTAGCCGTAGCCCGTAGCCGGGTAGGTGGGAACCACCCCTAGTGTAAAAAGGCCCGGAATGCTTTGCGCAGCGGTAAAAAGACGTTGGAGGTCCATTCGGAAGGCCTCCTCATCGCCGATGTGGTTATCGGCGGGGAAGAAGGCGACAAGGCCCTCAGGAAGCTGCTTCAAGGCGAAAGCTACTGCAAAGGCAGTGTCCTTGGGCTCGGGTTCCAGAAGAAGGTTTTTCTTGGGCAAAGCGGGTAGGTGTTCCTGCACCAAAGCCTCGAGGTGGGGTGGGGCCACCACATACACCCCTCTTTCTCCAAATAGGGGAATCAGGCGGTCAAAGGTAGCCTGCAACAGGCTCTTGCCCCCAAAAAGCCGCAGGAAGGGTTTAGGCCGCTTGGGGGTGGAAAGGGGCCAAAAGCGCTCCCCCTTACCCCCAGCTAGGATGACCGCCATACGCTTCACGCTCCCACCCCCACCAGGGCTTTTCCTTCCCTTAGCAAAGCACTCACCAGCTCTTTCCGTGTTGCCTCTGCGTATAACCTAAGCACAGGCTCCGTCCCCGAGGTACGGAAGAGAAGCCAGCCTTCTGGGAAGATCCACTTCACCCCATCTAGGGTATCCACCTTCACCGGCGCCGTGCCTGCAAGCGGCCTCGGCTCCTTCAGCCTGTCCAGGTTCACGGGAGCCTTGAGGGGAAGGTCCTGCCTTTCGTATGCGTGAGTCAGGCCCGTGAGAGCCTCTGCCTCCCGGAACTGGGAAGAAAGGTCCTGCTCCGCATGGGCCACGGCCTCTACCAAAATTAGGCTCGCCAGAATGCCATCTCGCTCTGGCAGGTGCTCCGGAAAACCCACCCCACCCGACTCCTCCCCACCCAGAAAACACTCTCCCTTCAAGAACTCTTCCTTGATCCACTTGAAGCCGATAGGGGTGGTGGTGACCCCAAAGCCCAGCTGCTCCCCCAGTCGGTCCAAAAGCCAGGTTACGGCGAAGTTCTTCACTACCCGTCCTCTGAACCCCTTGCGGAAGCGGTAGAGGGTTAGGGTAGTGAGAACCTGGTGGGGGTTGAAGAACACCCCCCCGGGCAGCACCACTCCTACCCGGTCCCCATCCCCATCAGTGACCACGGCCAAGCTGGGAGGGGTTTCAGAGGACATTACCGCCCGCGTCACTTCTAGGTTCTTGGGGATAGGCTCAGGATTCACCCCGTGAAAGAGAGGATGGGGTTCCTCTCGAAGGGAACGCACGGGGGTTTCCAGACCCACGTGACGGAAGAAGCCCTTCAGAAAGCCCGCCCCTGCGCCGCCCATGCTGTCGTGGTAGAGGGTACCCGGGAAACGGGCCAAGGCTTTCAGGTCCACCCTCTGGGACAGGGCATCGTAGTAGGCGGTCCGTAGGTCCACTTCCTCCCAAGCTCCCTCAATAGGTTTTGCTGCTTCGGGCACCAAGGCCTCTATAGTCTGGGCTACCTCGGGCGCTATGGGTCCCCCCATGGCGTCCTTGAACTTTACTCCTAGGTACTGGGGAGGGTTGTGGCTGGCAGTGAGCATGACCCCCCCCGCCGCCCCTAGGCGGCGCACGGCGAAGGAGAGCAGGGGAGTGGGCACGGGGCCCTGGAGGAGCACAACTTCCAGGCCCATTCCTGCAAGGTGCCCGGCCAGGGCTTGGGCGAACTCCCGGGCTAGGAAACGGGTATCGTATCCCACCACCGCCCGTTCCCCACCCCTTTGCCAAAGGTAGCGGCCATAGGCCTCAGCCAGGCGGTGTAGGGTGGCGAAGGTGAAATCTTTAGCGATTATGCCACGGTAGCCTTCGGTGCCTAGCGTGATGAGAGTAGGAGCAGAAACCATTAGAAACAATCTACCACGAGAATAAGCGAGGACTAGGGCGTAGACCTTGGCTCTGTGTGAAATCGCCCCCTTTCCGAGTCTACTGAAGCCTAGGACGCTCGGCAAGGTAAAGCCAGAACGTTTGGAGAGCCGGTTTGAGGGTAGCGTAGCGTATTTTGTGGGTTAATCTGGAGGTGTCCGATGACCCAAGATGAGCTCCGGCGGTTGACCAAGGAGGAGATCGGCCGGCGCATCCGGGAAGGGGTGAAGGCGGTCCTTGAGCGGGTGCTGGAGGAGGAGATGACCGAGCACCTGGCCGCCGGTTACCGGGGGTACACACCCAGCCGGCGGGGGGAGCGCAACGGCCACTA